>DATBGR010000209.1:0-5057 GCA_036557905.1 Nitrososphaeraceae archaeon
GAGGGCTGCCCTGACGTGTTTTGATCTGTCAAAATTCTGAAATGAGTATCGAAAATCTCCCATTAAAATCACTTAAGAGGAACATACAAGCTGGATCTAGATGAACCAACACCAGGAGCACCGTGCTGAACACGCTTATTCGTTATCGAGTATTCACCCAAATAATGACCTATCATCTCAGGCTTAATCGTTATCGCCGAAAAATCTTTACCATTGTGTATACTCATACTGAGACCTACCATGTCAGGCAAGATTATCATGTCCCTTACATGAGTCTTCAACTGACTCTTCAACTTTCCGTCGCGCAACAATTTAATTTCTTCCCGTAGCTTTCTTTTATCATCACTCATGTACTTTCCGACCCTCTTGTCAAGAGATCTCCTCTGCCTAGAGTTTAGCAATGGCAGGAGTGCCTCTATGGAGAGAGAGTGCAGTTGTTGGGAGGCATACCCCTTGAATTTGAATTCTCGAACCAATTATGTCATTTACTCCAACCTGATGCTACTTTTAAACCTAACCAAGAAGATTTTAGTCATAAATTTTAGACCAACCCCAGCGTGGTTGCAAGATTTCTAGCTCCCTCACTCTCCTTAAACCTCAATACTGCCTTTTTTCCGTGTATGGTTCTGTAAGTATTTGCCTCGGCTGCTTCGACTTCGTACAATATCATAAGAGCTCCTATAATGTCAGACTTCGTGGCTCGATCAGAGACAATAAATGTTAGCTTATTCTCCTTTTCAATCAAATTAAATGTCTTTTCAGTAATATATGGCTTCAAGAGTATTGACTTCGCCTGATTGATAGTCATTTCATTCTTTATTTGCTTTTTCAATTGCTATTAGCGACCTCCCACTTGTAGTGAAGAGCCAGTTTCAAGGGTCGCAACTTTTCAATCGCGTTGAGGGAAAATATGGTTAGTCTTGCGGGTTTCGATCCTGGAGCAGTATCTAAAACGCTGACGTCTTTGACTGACTTTACATCAACTCCTCTAATCGAGCCAGAAAGATCAAGCACCTTTTTATTCTCATCTACAACAATAAGCACGCTTTTACCTGATCTTGCCTTCCGGCCCCTTCGTCTCCTAGTTCCTGAAGAACTCTTTGAATTCTCGACTCGTTGTAGATCTTCCCCTACACCCAGGTTCAACAATGCCGCTTTCAGTTCCTTCGTTTTAGCAATGGCTTCAATATCATTCGATACAATTATCGGTAGATCAGCTATTTTTCCTAGTTTATGGCCACGTCTTTCAACAAGAAATTTGTTACTGGTTGCAGCGATAGAAGAGCATAAGCCGTACTTCTTCTCCTTCTTATTTATTTTCTTGTAGGTTATCTTCCAAGATTCAGGAGGATGTGCTACTCGCCCATGTCTTACACCTCCAACTCCTGCAGCCTGCCCTGCCCTTTGGAAGCCTTCGCCTCTTGCCCTCGCAATTCTAGCAATTCCTTGACCAGTATTTCGAGATTCGGCACTTACGACCTCTCCAGCATTAGGAAATCGACCTTGCCTTTGAAAGCTGTGTGATAGCAGATTAACATATGTTTTGTGGATAAGGTCTTCTCTTACCGGTGTAGTAAATACAGCAGGTAATTCTAATTCTCCAGATTGTGTTCCGTTGAGCTCTGAAATTTTTGCTTTCATCATTGTTGTGTCATGATCTCCAAGATTTTTGGTTCGGTTATCTTTCTATTTGAATATCGAAGCGGTTGTCTCAATTTCACCAGCCTCTTCGCAACTCCTGGTATCGATCCTCTCACAACAATATAATCACTTGTCACTGTGCCATAATGCTTGAAACCACCTTTGGGATTGATTGCCTTGCCTTTGTCTTGTTCAGGACTGGAAATTAACAATATCCGCTTATTGTACTCTGTGCGTTGATGGAATCCCCTTTGACCCTGCCTGGGAACGGTGTACATTACGACAGCTGGAGAAATAGGACCTAATGTTCCGACTGCTCGAACGCTTTTTCTAGATTTGTGCTGTTTTCTTTTTACGCCAAATCTGGTGATTGGACCTTCTACCCCTTTTCCTCTAGTAATGGCTGAAACATCAATATACTGTCCTGGTTTAAAGACCTCAGTTACCTTAATCTCCTTGCCAAGTCTCTCCTTCAAAAATTCATAGCACTTCTTAGTGTCTTGAGCTGATACGGGAATCTCGAAGATAAATGGTCTTTTTTGGGAAATTCCTATATCATGCGGGATAATGCACACCAATGCCACAATCTCAGTTGCGGAATCTAATATCTTAGCGACTTTTTCAAACTGTTCCTCACTATACTTAGCTTTCAATTTGCGAGACAGATATTTCACAGATTCTTTTCCATACACATCAAATATCGCACGCTTTGCATCCTCTGCGTAGGCATACCCTCGGATCCCGATAATCCGAATTGGAGGAACAGCAATAATAGTCGAAGGGTTCAACAAATGTTTTCCGAAATTTGGGGTTTTCTCGCGATCATCAACGGTTAAAACCTCGATTCCGCCGACTTTAAACCCTGCGAATCCAAGGAATCCGACTCCCTCAGATCGCTCCGATGGAAAAGTCCTCATTCTAGCCTCTAAGCTTTTTGCTCGCGCTCGCGGCCTGAATGCAATGCTCCCTCTCCTAGGAGCGCTATATTTACGATGACCCATAATAACGACAAAAGAACGGTCTAGTTAGCCTTTAATAAATTTATAACTTTTGGTCTTTATGCTGGTCCATTTGTTGACTTCGTTTGATAAGCTTTCATGGGCGAGAGAAGATATAATTTATTATTGCGAGTGTACCCAAAATTGCTTCTTCAAGCCTTACAGTTTTTGTGCCTTGCATAGGAAAGCAATTCACGACAAATTCGACAGATCTGATGTCTTGGTTTTCAGTTTTTAATATCTCAGGCAAACCTCTTCGAGGTGCCCCAAATACTACAAGCAAGTTTTGAGTAGATTTGAGACGCCCGATAAGACGATCCTCTACATTCGTAAACTTGACCCCGCTCCTTGAAGTAAACAGTATTATTGTATCAGGTTGATTCTTGGTTAATGAGGCCAAATCACCTGACTCGAACACGTCATATCCCCAGTAATTATCTCCTAAATCATCTGCTGCAGCTTCTATCACATATTGATGAGGATATGTAGCCATAAATTTCAAATTTAAAATCGTATTTGCTCTAGCTTTTCCTTTGTATATTATCAAATCCTTCAATCCAACATCAGCATATGTCTTACCTCCTCGTTGAACAATCAGTCCAATCCTCAAGTCCCCTTCCTTTATTTCTCTGAGGTTTTGAATTGGTTTGTGATGAGGGGCAATAATGGGATGAAGCACACCTGAAAATTGAAGCTGATCCATGATTGGGTATACCGATTTTCTAAGATAAGGAGGTGTATTTAGAAACTTCAATAAAATTTTTAGTAAGTTTAGGTCTGCTTTGGTAAATCTGCTGGTCTTATCATGATATACGTAGATTCTCGTGACCCGAAAGATTGAACAAGCTCTGGCAATTTGAGAAGCCAGGATACTCTTTTCCCGCTTAGTTCCTTGCTCAGAAAGCGCAGAATCTGGGATTGCTACCCATAACTCAGTAGTTTGGAGCATTTATCCCTTCAACAATTGTTCAATCTGAAACTCCAAAGAATTCGTAGCTCCGAAACTTATGTCCTGCACTATGCCCTTTCTATCGATCAGAATACTGGAAGGAGTTCCCTTCAACTCGTACTCTTCAAAAGTCTTTGCTGTATAGATTTTTGCTCGAAGATATTGCTTAACGTTTGCTATGATCCTCTGTCTGTCGTTCTCCTCATACGACCTAAAGTCTTGTACATTTGCTTCGATGAAATCCATCACCTTGCTCTCAGTCAAATTAGTGTCTAGCCTATGCAAATCATCCATTGCTATCGAAAATGGAACGCGATACGTCAACTCGTTTCCATTCCGTAACTTACCATATTGTGAAAGCACTCTTTGAGTCTCGCCTATTACCTCTCCTTTATAAACAAGTTTCTTCAAATTTTCTAGAGTATTCTTATCGAAATCCTCAAAAGCTGTAGCTAATCCTAAAATCTTAAAATTATTATTCGCAAATTGATTAAATAGTCGTATACATTCTGGAATTCCATAAATAAAGCATCCAGGGCAATTGACTTGGAATACTTCAACTAGAATTACGTTATCTCTTTCCTTATCGATATTAGTTGGTTTACCCTGTATCCAATCTGAAATTGTTAGATTTGGTGCCCTTTTACCAATTATATTGTTCATGGGTCAAATACAATGTGATCCATTTCGCTAATTCATTGAGTTGATTTCAAAACAAACGAGAGTACTTAAGAACCATCCTGAGACTGTCGTTCTTTAGAGAATGACGCATACTTTTCAATTTCTTGTTCCTCAATCTTTCTCATAATCCTGTCTTCGTTATTTATCATCGCCA
Organism: Nitrososphaeraceae archaeon; assembly: GCA_036557905.1. Classification (GTDB taxonomy): domain Archaea; phylum Thermoproteota; class Nitrososphaeria; order Nitrososphaerales; family Nitrososphaeraceae; genus JARBAU01. The sequence continues at coordinate 4,424 of DATBGR010000209.1, forward strand.
TCTTAATATGTCTGGTCCCAGTTTTCTCTTCACTTACAAGATATATGGATTCCATAGCTAAAGCCGCTCCTTCTTCCATGGACAAATCATTTTTATAGTTTTTCTCCAGAAATTCAGTAACTTGATCGCTTCCCGCACCTATTGCAACTGCATCATATCCAATATATGTGCCGCTTGGATCTGTGAGGTAAAGCGAGGCTCCATTGGCATCGACGCCGGCAAGAATCAGTGCTACACCGAACGGCCGTACACCTGCATATTGAGTAAACTGTTGGGCCATGTCTGCGATGTTTTTAGCAACACCCTCCACGTCAACAGGCTCATCATAAATTAAACGATTGCTTTGTGCAAAAAATCTGGCATGATCAACCTGGGTTCGTGCGTCAGGAATATACCCTGCTGCTGCCACCCCTATGTGGTCATCAACTTGAAATATCTTCTGAGTCACGTTTGAAATTTGAAGCTTTCGTGCCTTTTCCTCCACCGCTAATATAACCCCTCCCTTGCTTTTTATTCCTATAGCAAGAGTGCCTCTTCTTACTGTCTCTATTGCATATTCAACTTGATAAAGTCTCCCATCTGGAGAAAATACAGTAATCGCTCTATCATATCCTGCTGCTGCTGGTAACAATAC
>DATBGR010000210.1:0-2845 GCA_036557905.1 Nitrososphaeraceae archaeon
CGCTTATGAAAGAAACTGCCAAACTGCGTAAGATAATTACAAAGAGAGGAACTCTTGAAATTCTAATTCCGTTGTGCTGCTCAACAACGTCTGTCAGATATATAAAATTCAGGAATACTGTGAAGGGTTTCAGTAGCAAAACCTTGGCGAAAAGACTAAAGGAACTTGATGAAAGTGGAATTCTAGAAAGACAAGCATATAATGAAATCCCCCCGAGGGTTGAATATAGATTAACCAATAAGGGACAGGAATTGGTAGAATCTGTTATCCATCTATTGAACTGGATGAAGAAATGGGCAAAAGACTAGTATAAATAGTGATGCGTAATTAGATTAGAGTCTATACCTCACATTTATTGGATAATGGTTGTCTGTTTAGACCTATGGGAAGATAACAAGACAAGGGCCGTACATACAATAGACATGAACATATCATTTGGCATAAATGATAATAGCGTATTCCCGATACTATTATTAGTTAATAAAATTATAGGCAATATTTTTACATTAATCCGTATTCTATACTGGAAATGAAGATATTCATAAAATTATATTACAATGTAGTTTATGAAACTGAGAATATTGTTTAAATTGAGTTACTTCTTTGTCAAGTCTGGAGAATAAGATCTGAAAGTAAAGTCTCAGTTTGTAGTTGCTCATAGTCTACGATACTTGTCTATTTTCTTAAATCCAAAACATGCATGCATGATATCTAAATCGCTGTATATAGACAAATATTGGATTTTGTAACAATCTAGTCACAAAGGCCTTCATATTCTAAAAGTTAAATTTTTGATCGCATCTTTCATTACTTGTAATGCTTTCATTTCTCCTTCCCTGATTTCATTCGTGATCGTCTACGGTGAGAAATCTGCATTTTTATACATGTGAGGAAATTGCTCCTTGCGTGTGATGTAAAAGATCTCTTTTATTTCGGCTCCATTTTCTGTTTATATCTTTTATATTTCAAACGAATTCTTTTTAGTTGTTGCTTATCTAGTTTTGCTGGCTCTATGTGTTCTTCGATTATTTGATATAATTCATCTATATATCTAAGATACTGCATAATTATTTTTGATAATGTAATATTGTGTTCAGTTTTATCTGAGAAGATGATGTCTCTTGCCCTGTGATGAACCTCTGGCAAGTTCTTTGGTAATGCATCGACCTTTTTGGGATAATTTTCTACCAAGAATATTTTTTTATCATTTATTGGAGATACATCTAGTATCCCTCTTAATGGAGTATTGCTTAATGAGCCACCACCATCCCACGCGAATATGCCATTTTGTACTTCTATCCATGGAAAATTATATAGAGGATAGGCAGATGTTGCTAGGATATGTTTTGGAGTTATCTGTTGCTTATAACTATCAAATGTTAGAGATTCTGCAGTTAAAATGTTTACTGCAGTTAAGATTAAACGTGTATTAGGATTTCCTTCGGGCCTTAATTATCAAAATCTATGTACTTTTCAAGAGTTTTACAACTGGTGAATGATCATAAATATAAGTCCACTTTGTAGGTGTAAAGTACACTGGATCATCTAATGCATTGTTATGCATCCATCTGGGCTTGAACATTTTATCGTTTCCAAATATAGCTGAGCTATAAAAGGCCTTTAGCTGTTTAACCCTACGTTTGTATTCCATTGAATTTGTCAAATAGATTTTTTGTTGCGATAATAATTCGAGATAATCATAGTAACTTCTAAATGGAGTAAACTGCTCTATATGTTGGAATATTAGATCAGAAGGATGAGAAAGAGTCGTTTTGTCTAAATCTATATAGCTGTCTGCTAATTCGAGCCAGAATTGTTCTAAGAGTTTCTCTGGATGTTTCTCATCTTTGCTACCAGCTATTATTGCAGCATTTATTCCACCGATTGAAGTACCTGCAATAATGTCTAGTTGTCTCTTATATTTTCTAAGTTGCTTGTAGACGCCGCACTCAAAAGCTCCCAATGATCCACCACCTTGAAGTATTAATACGTTCTCAATTCTTTTGTTGTCTTCTATTATTGTTAATGGTGACAATTTATCTTTGTTGTTGCTGCTATCTTTGTAAGTTTTGGTGCTAATTTTCGTTACCATTTTGAACGCTTATTTATTTATTTATTACTTTGTATTCGTCTATTTTTATTGATTATTTTTATTCCACGTGATGATTAAAGATAAGTTGGTCGTAGAGCCGAATTGATTTTATATTTACAAATTCCATCATGCCATATTTTGATAATTCTCTACCAAATCCACTTTTCTTGACACCACCAAATGGAACTCTTGGATCTGATACTACCATATTATTTACAGTGACGATCCCAGATTCCACGATCGCAGATAATTTTTCTGCCTTTTCAAGATCTTGTGTCCATATACTTGCCCCAAGACCAAATTTGGAATCGTTTGCAACTTTTACGGCTTCCTTTTCATCATTAGTGACTATTATTGGTGCAACCGGCCCAAATACTTCTTCTTGCGCTATCTCCATTTTAGGTGATACATTCTTGAGAATAGTTGGACGATAAAAATATCCTTTATCTTTTACTCTCTCCCCTCCTGTAAGCAATTCCGCTCCCTCTTTTATAGACGTCTTTACAATTCTATCTATGTGTTCCAGAGATTTGGCATTAACAACTGGTCCTATATCGGTATCTTCCAAAAATGGATCATCCACCCTAAGCTTTTCCGCCTTCTGAACAAACTCCTCAGTAAACTGGTTTGCTATACTTTTATCTACAATAAACCTTTTAGAGGCTATACAGCTCTGTCCACAATTAATGAATCTGCCTTTAACAGCACCTGTTGTAGCTTTTTCAATATCTGCGTCATTGCATACTATGAATG
>DATBGR010000211.1:0-3977 GCA_036557905.1 Nitrososphaeraceae archaeon
GTTGTGGTCAAGAATGAGGCAATGGCTATTCCAGCTACTATTGTTGTTGCTATCATTATTATTGTTGATTTTAACATTGTACTACAAATTTGTTCCTTAAGTTATATTTGGATTAGATAACGAGAGTCAGATACTATCGGGTTACATTTACGCACCTTTCAGTAGATAGTGGCTCTAAATTTCTATATCAACAGTCAGTTCTACATAACTGAGCATCCCCGCCGGCTTGTCGACCACCACCACCAGATCCACCTAGACCAGGACCACCTGTACCGCCTGGACCAGAAGGGATTGCACCTGTACCACCTGTGCCACCAGTGACACACGCGAATTCGACAATACACATATGTCCTTGCGGTCCATGCATTGAGGCGGCAAATTGTGGATTATTGTCACTCTGGTCAGTAAATGCGGTGACTTGATTGTCTCTGCCGGATGTATATTGAGCTAAATTTGAAAGTCTACATATATGAGATTCGAAGCAGAGGTTTTCTTCATTAACATTTTGGGCTGTAAAACCGCTCTGAGCAAATGCAAGCGTTGGCGCTAGAGTTGTTTCTACCAGCAGCAATGATGATACTACTATAAGGCTGGCTGTAAATTTGTTACTATTCTTCATAATTCTCCATTATCGATCATTTCTTAACTTATACACATTAAGAGACTCGCAGTGCTAGATTAGTTAAGCTAAAAGAATAGCAATAATATGAAAATACAATCTATTCATAGAAAGTACTAAATGCTTTGATAGCTTTCAATAACTAGTCATTTGTTTGTTATAATTCTTCGAGTATTGTTAAATACTAAATCGCTTCAAAACGCATTCATCATAATGGTCCCCTTTCTTTGATTAAAAAGATTAGATGCTACTAATGTTCCTTCTATTTGTAGACCATAGACAAACAGACAGACTGCTAGCTGGTCTCCCTCTGCCTATAGCCCTGCAACCTATAGAAATCCTATATCGTTACCATCAATCTATAATATTGTCCAAAGAAAGCGAAACGAACTAACGGTAGACGAAGTTAGAAATATTATAAACTGTTTAGTGGTAATAGGAGACATAGTGATTCATCTAACTGCTTGAACCAGTAAACTAAGATTTCGCGCTTTGACCGTGATAAAATTCAACTGCGTGTATATGCTTGCACTTGGCATTGTTGCGTGCATAATCTGGGTATGAACATGTCCAGTCTGATTTGGCTGCGATGACGGTATAAGTATTGTTACTGGATTGTGATCTTACTGTTTAAATTAATTCGTTGATCATTGAAATGGTGCCACTGTTTGGGCAATCAATCTGCCGAGTAGTTCGCGGTGAACAAGTTGTTTAGACATCTTTAGGCACCACGCGCCTCATGATATACAGCATGTATAATCATATTACCATCCTATGACATCAGTCTACATTAGGTGATAATATTTATAACCTGGCATCACGCATATCGTATTGTAATTCTTTTTCCGATATACTTATCCGATTGAGTCTTTTATCTAGCTAATACATTATACAAGTACGCGTTATCTACCTTCAACTTCCTTAGACTTATCGGCAAATATCCGCTCCTCGTAGCGGATTTAATATTATTTTTGATCGCATAATTGGGATTAAAATCTAGTGAACTTAGCTTGCTGCATTTATCAAGCCAATTTTTAATCATACCAGTAGCTTCTTCTACAGAGCATTTTCTAATATTAATAAGGTATGGAGATAAGATACGCCAAACAACAAATTTCCTATAATCATCTAATGGAGTCTGCAATAGTTTTTCGATCCATCTGATTGTTGTTGAATTTGTAGTCTGATGGCAAGCCCTATATCTCTCCTCTCCATAGAAATTAACCAACTGACGGTATCAGACAATTGTTTATGTCGGCTTGTGTTGTAGCATTAACTCGCATTTCAACTAGGATATTCTGGATATCTCTAATCGCGATAACTCTCTGTTCTGGGTTTAGTGTAGCCCATACATTACACAGTTCCTCTATTGTAGTTATACTATCCGCATTAGTCCCCCATTGAGGGCCAAGTGGTTTTTCCAAAACAAGTATTCGTTCAAATGCCGCCTGCTGCGTAGAATTAAGAATATCAAAACATTCTTTACATGTTTCTGGTGGTGTTCCTGTAACTGGTGGTTGTGTTGTCGTTGACAGTTGAACTTCGATTATTGGGTTTGCATTTTGGATAGTTGTCGGTGTTGACGCTTGTCCTGATTTTCCTTGTTGTGAGATTGTGCCTCCACAATTACCATTACTTATCATATTATCGTTAGTATTAGAATTAGATACAGGGTTTAGACATGAATTGCTAACGGATACTGCTTGAATAAGGTCACCGCCGCTATGTTTTCCGTGTCCGTTTCTTGCAAATGCGTCATCTGTTATCGCAACAGGTGTCGTAACTACAGTAGCAAGTAAAATTAATGGGATTACTAGTGTTAAACTAGTTCTATTCATGCCGCAACACGGATTCCTATTATGGATTATATGAAGTAGATTGATTAGGAATCCTAGTTAAATCATAATTATCTTCTTCAAAAAATATCTAATGACTTCTTATGTATATTCCCTCTTCGGAGTAATCATAGGAGTTATTCTGATAGTGATTTGGTATACCAGATATAGAAGGTGGACATATAAAGAAAACAAAAAGTGGACACGTTGATAGATAGCTAACCTTCCAATTACGTAATAGATCTAATAAATACCTCTTAATTTGTTGTTATGTTATAATGTATATGGCATCATGCCCAATTTGTAAAAAGAAAATGAGTGAACATTCCGAGTTGCAAGATAAAATATGCAAAATGATCACGATAAAGCAATTTGCAAATTACTCTCCTGGTTATGATGTTCAGTTTAGACCTTTCTTCGAAGAATAAGATCAAATCTGACTATCTGGGTGTATGTGGGTAGATGAATCCTTAGATATATCTCCAAGCAGATCTATTGCTGAGTATCTCAATCACATCATGAATCCCATTTTTTGAATTTCCCATTATAGGGGTTTTTAGTAAAATTATTATTGTAGTCAGCAGCCTGGCTGTCTACCAACCTTTTTACTTTGAAGCTACTAAGGGTTGTTCTTCTACTTTCTCCAGCTCTGGTTGCTGTTCTTCTTCCTCCTCAGCTAGCTTATCCATTCGTCTCTTGAAGAGCTTGCTATATTCGTAGTCTGATATAAAGTCACACATATTGTAGTATTCTATAGCATCTTATTTAAGCAGATTCCTAATCAATTTTTTAACATGACTATATGACTCTCCGAATATGGGTTCGTAGGTTTTACTTTTCATGCGGTGAACAAGTTGTCTAGGCATCTTTAGGCACCGCGCGCCTCATGATATACAGCATAAATAAATTATATTACCATCCTATGACAGTGCGCAGCATTTTTGATAATGTTTATAACCTGCCATTTCTCATATCGTATTATAACTTTATGTCCGGGATGATTAGTCCCGGATTGGTTAAGAATCCGTATCATCATAATGTGTTAAACTTATTATATACTAACGGAATTAGATACGTTCATTCGTATCAACTAGCTCTTAGCATGTTAACATCGTAACAATAGCTATTCATATACCGGATTGTAGGGCCTGGCTAATTTCCCCAAAGATATAGGTTAGCCGAATTCTATCACGATCTCACGATAAATAATGATAACATACAATAATTATAATAAGGTGAACTTATCCTGAATTATGGGCTCATTAGCAGTCTCCGGAATCGCCTTTTTGGTTAAAAAAATCAAATTTTTGTTAAATATTATTTTATGTCTCATATTCGTTATAAATTATAAATATTGGAGATAGTTTATACATGAATAATAAATATCTCACTAATTTATATTATAAATACAAATACTTTTATTGTATGTATGAATTATTTTATTGATATAACGTCATGCTTGATAGCGCTAAAACAGATAATGGTGTTAGAACATCTCAGCAAATTGATGATATAAATCTTAA
>DATBGR010000212.1:0-2569 GCA_036557905.1 Nitrososphaeraceae archaeon
ACTTCCGGTGCAGTGACATTGTAATCGCCTTGTCCTAATGTCACGTCGGTACCTGCTTCTGAGCCTTTGAATGTTCTTGGGTTTGGATTATTACCTAATACAGATATGGTGTAGTTATATGCTGATAAGCACTCTGCATAGCAACCAGTATTATTAACATGGTTTATCACTATTAAGTGAGCTGTTCGATTAGAATACTTATTTATTTGATGTATGTTTTCTGTAGGAGATCCTAAGGATGGGTGACCTATAATGTTTTGAAACTGCAGCAGAGGAGATGAGTTACTTTTTACATATATTTGAGCATGTATACTTGGGAGCAAGACGACCAATAACGATGTAGCGCAAATTACTACAACAATTCGAAGTCGTGGTATAAAGTTATAGGTTCTATACATTCGTGACAGTCATGCGACCCTTTTGTCCAATATTTAACTCTATACTGCACAAAGTCATGATCCAAACAAATCGATAGTGGAAGATGAGATTGCAGACGTTTGGGTTATGATTTTATCTATGCCATTTGAGCTGAAGGGTGGCGGAAGTTATTCTTGTCATCAACCGTCGCTCTGGTCGGGCACCTATTTCAAGGCCGCTGAAGTTTATGATGACGGTTTAATAAAGGCAAAATACTATGCTCAATGATAAGAGAAGATGAAGGAATTCGACCACCATGACTAAAGACTATAATTTCGTAACACAGGAAAGATGAAGGTATGATGGTGCTCGGAACTGAATAGTACATAACATATCTCTTCTAATAGTCAGATCTAAGTTACTAGTGCCTAACTAAATTTTTGAAAAATATTTTAGCTTTAAAAACAATTATGTCCAATAGATACGATGAGAAAATTACAATATGAAATAGATATTATTCAATCTAGAAAAAGGTGCCACACTGGTGGATAGACTGACATATTATAATAGATCTAGTAAATGATGCTGGCTGGCTAATACGTTAAGAGAGTGTAGATTGAAAATCCTGATAACAGGTGCTAGCGGTTTTATTGGAAGTCATCTAGTTTCTAGTCTATGTCATTCATCTTCACATTCCAACATTTACCAACACGAGATCATTTGCATGACAAGAAGTCCAGAATCTATTGGATGCCTTGCTACACAAGTAAAAGTCATGAAGGCTGATGTAAGCAATTACGCCGACCTACTAAAGGCTTTGGCAGGAATAGATATAGCATTCTACTTGATACATTCAATGGAGGGTTCTTCGAAAGATTGGAAGAAATTTGTGGAACGTGATAGAAACGCTGCAGAAAATTTTGCTAAGTGTGCTTCCGAATGTCGGGTTAAAAGAATCATTTATCTTGGCGGCCTGTATAATGAAAAGAATATCGAAAGACTATCTGATCATATGCGTAGTCGAAACCAGGTCGGAGAGATACTAAAAACTTCCTCAGCAAGAGTCACAATTTTTCGGGCGGCGGTTATTTTGGGACAAGGTGGAGGATCATTTCAAATGTTACAGTATCTGGTTGAGAGACTTCCTATTATGGTATGTCCAAAATGGGTTTTGACGAAGTCACAGCCTATAGCAATAGATGACGTAGTTAGCTATTTAGTTAAAGCCATTGATGCCCCAGATGTGGAAGGCAGATCTTTTGATATTGGTGGACCAGATGTACTGAGCTATCTAGATATGATGAAAAGGTATGGAAAGTTGATGAACAAATCAATTAAAATTATAATAATTCCTTTTTTGACTCCAAGGCTTTCTTCTTATTGGATAGATCTTGTTACTCCTTTGAGAGCCTCACTTGCTAGACCTTTAATTGACAGCCTTAAACACGAGGCGATTACAAAAGATGATACAATCAAAGGAATCATTCCTCTTCAATTAAAAAGCTTTGAGGAGGCAGTTAGGGCTGCTAAAGAGGAGCAACTACGAAAATCAAATATCACAAAAAAAGAGCGTACCTCACATTCATTAAATACTAAAATCCTTCTAGTATCATTATTTGTTATGGCTATCATGGGATCGACTTACTATGTAGGTCCAAAGCCAAACGTAATTAACGCTACCTGGTTTGTTTTAAGTGGTTTATGGTATTTTGGTATTGCATTTTCTATATTCTTTGTTTTAAAAAGTACACGGCTTGGAGCCATTACTGCAGGTGTGATTGGATGGGTGACGCTGGCATTCTGGTTAACTGGCAATACCAATACCATATTGGGGCACGCGTCAATCGTTAGTTCTTCAGATCTTGTAATGGCTATAAGGGATTTCATTGGTGTGGTTACAGCGGCATTGGTCGTGGTAACATCTCATAACATATTCCACAAAATAAGAGTTCATAAATTCTAAAGACTTATCCTAGTAGTCATTGTCAGTTGATGAAACAGACTTATGTCTCCATTGCTGTGTTAACCTGACTAACAATCATTCATCTCTGATTTGTGTTTGTGCGAAGGCCGTTTTGCGTCTTGTTAGAAGTATTCTTAATGCAAGATATATACCAAACGCAGCGAATACGCAAAGGATTATCCCTGATGCTATATTATGTTCTAGTAAGTTTATAACAGCGAAAACAAGAGTTAAGCCTGCGTACGAAAA
>DATBGR010000213.1:0-4949 GCA_036557905.1 Nitrososphaeraceae archaeon
TAACTCATTTCCCATGGCTCCTTGCCAAATATCTCCAAATGAGTATTAATTTCGTCTGGAATTGATTGTGAAGGCTTATTCTTATCCATAATGTTAAATTAAGTCCTATATTATATATAAATTCAAACTAGGTAAACAAGATTTATTGTTTCAATACTGTCAAATATAGGTACTAGATCAGCTGAGGCATGTTATACTAAGATTATATTGCATCACTTTATTACCATTCTAAATTTCTGATCATATTGATTAGTGCCGAATGATTACATTCTACCTCTGTAGTTATATACAGAAGATGGTTTTCTCCTAATGGCATAGTAATTCGTTTAACCTTTTCGTATTCAGCCACGACATACTTCCCTTTGCCAATCTTTGATGCAAGTTCGCTGCGTATTTTCCAACTCTTGACAGCTAATTCGAGTGAATTTCTACTTTCTTCTGGAGTCAGCAGATTCTTTGTTCCTTGTCTATGACCAGAATACATTATTTCGCCATCAAGATCACATACTGTAACTAATCTAACTTGTGGATCGTTCATTATTTTTTCATAGAGGTGCTTATAATCAAGCCAAGTATGATGAATCATCTTTTTCTGATGACCTCTAACTTTACACTCTTCGGTACAATAGTAATTTCCACAGCATGAACACTCTATCGCATAGTCCTGTGATTTCTTACCACACATAACACATGTTGCACTCATGTCCATGTAGTTAGTATATGAATAAGTATGATAAAAACTTGAGAGGGTTTTCGATAGTTTGATACCCAAACTAGCTAGCTTACTGGGCTCACCAAAAAATATTAGACCTAATTTGGTCTAATATGAGGAAGACGTTGTCATGAATTTATTAATGTTCTCATTAATTTTCCGATCCTATTTAAATTTTTTATTATTATGAATATATATTTTGATCATCGTCACTAATAGGCATATGACATCAAGTTTAATTTACTTATAATGCCCATTTTGATTACTAACGCGGCGATTACCATTACAGTGCAAAGTATCGCACTTTTGTTAATATTGCCAAGTATATCGAGTAAAATGTCTTGCTAAAATAAATCTATTTGTTATTCGAAAATTCACATTTCTACATTCTTCATTGCTCTTGACATTATTTCGTGATTGCCAGTGACTGAAATTGTGTGATCCAGTATCAATTACATCTCCGAAAATCACAATACCATAAAAAATAAAATCAAGGTCTAAAGATTAGATGAATACTGGTATTTCATTTTTTGTCTTATTAGAATATTAATCTGCTCATGCAACATATTTTTATGTTGCATTAGTATCTCCTGAATCACCCAGTCATTATCCGTACTTTCAACAATATCCACTAATCTAATCATTGCAATCCTTAATGCAGTAATTGATTTATCCAATATTCTCTTGGCATCTTGTTTCTTGTCATGGATTGGCCTACCATAGTATAGGAAATCATATATTGGTATTTCATTTTCGGACTCAATAGCTGGATTTTTTATAATTTCCCGTGCTTCTCTAAGTGATAGTTGTTTTTCACAAATCCTTTCCATAAGCTTTAGTCGTTTGGTGTTGTCCTTAACGTAATTCAATTCTTCAGCAACACTAACAGATAATTTGCTGTTCAGTATTGAGCGTAGAACATCATCCGGGAGGTCAAGTAGCTTTATTCGTTTTGTGACATAGCTCACGCTCTTGCCTATCCTTATTGCGAGATCTGTTGTGCTACCCCATCCTAATTTCGATACATATTCTTTGAATGCCTTCGCCTCATCAATGGGAGTAAGCGTTTTTCTTTGTAAATTTTCGATCAGTGAAACCTCGAAGGCTGCTCTGTCATCTAGCTCAACCACATGACAACCGATCTTTCGCCATCCTATTGATTTGCACGCAGCATATCTTCTGTTTCCTGCTACTATTTCAAAGTATTCCCCTCTAGTTCTGACCACGATAGGCTGTAAAAGCCCTTGCTGCTTGATAGAATTTGAGAGATCATTTAATTCAGTATCACCAAATTCGGGACGGCATAAAGTCGAGGTTTTAATTTGAAATATACTTACATCTTGTATGACGCCTGAGATGAATAATGGAGTGTTTTCCAGTCTAGACATACTTCTCTATAATACTATCTGAAGATACATTAGATTTCGTCATAACTTGTCATGTCATAGCATGTCAGACACTGATTAATTGTATCCGAACATAACATATACTAAATGTGTATTATACATATATAGATAAGCTAGTAAGACAGCTTATTCACAAAGTGATACTTTGATAATTAACGAGAAAGGCTTAATGAATATGACGATCACCGTAAGAATCTTACTTAGCTAGACTTGTTGATAAACTATTCTATTATCTCTACATAACATGTGGCAACCTAGGTTTGAAGTTATAATTTTTCGGCGCCGAAAAATTTTGATTAGAGTCCTTTCGTCGTCATTAATATTCAAGCAGGCAGACAGACAAGGATTTACTGGTTTATGGGGTAATATGAAATTGATACACAAATATTCAATTCAGCTAGTCTATTGATACGTATTTGTGTCACCTTTTTTATTCTCTCCCCAAACAATAGCAAGCCATTAAATGGAAACCTCGAATAATCACTGCTTACTCTATCTTACCCACCAATCTATTCAATATCAATAAAAGATTATCCGTACTGCATGTAACATGATTTATCTCCTGCGAGATATCAATAACAGAATCCCTCATTAGTCATGATAGTCGAGCTTAACTCATATTCACCCATTTTAGCAGTACAAATAATTAGTATTCGCTTCCAACTTATAATATGAATTCCAATACCCACTTCCTGATCTGAGGTTGCTCTATTGAAAATGACATTAGCGTTTAATGCATTCTCAAATCCTGGAACACATATTCAAAAAACGTCACAGATTGCGGTAAAAATTTTGTGTATAGTACAGGTTTTCACAAACGCCGGTTATGGTTCAATAATACCCTTCTTATGTAAAATATCATATCTATAACGAAAATTCTTACATGAATATAAGACTGATAGAGAGCGTTGGAAACGCTTCGAAACCCTAATCAAATGGATTTATCAGATTTGAAGTTCCCAGTACATGAATCAATTTGAGCATTATTAGTAACTCGTGGTTGAGACCCAAAATGTCATTCATAATTTCGTACTTAACAAGATTTGTCTTAATTTCTTTTGTATTATGAATCTCTCTATCATGCAACGCCATAACTGTGAAATCATAGAGTCAAAGATGTTAATTAGCAGAAAATTAATTGATTACTGTAGAACTTATCGGTCAGATTATACAAAATTTGGTCGGTCAATATACCTACAAGAAAACACCCAAAAGTCGATATTCAAAAAAAAAAATTTCCAGGGCGAATAGAATAACAATAATCCCAATTTGGTCTAGACTTTAGGGATATTTGCATTTGTTGAAGTGTTTCTTGCAAAATATGTCTATCTGTTCATCTTGGGCTTAGGTTCAGGTACATCCTTAAAGGAATCGCCTATCCGCGTGAATATCTTCACAAACCATTCCCATTGAAAGCCTGCTAATGTAGCAAGCGGGATTATTGCAAGAGTCGAAACTTGAATATTGGTGTTTGTGTTATTGTTATCGGAATTATTACTCGTATTTGAGCCAGTAGTATTGCCTAGACCTCCGGTATTATTTGCAGTGAGATTAGATGTCGGAATAGTTGGGTGGGAAAGCACTGTTACCGCTTGAGTTGGTGCAATTACAAAAAGGCCAGTTACGAGTATAAAATACATTATTGCTCCAAACAGACCCCCCAGAAATGGAACACTAAAATAATAGATTCGAGTAGAGTTTACATATTTCCTATCGCTGACTTCTTCCTTTAGGTACCATAACCCACGGAATATTCCACCCACACACCCCCATGTAGCTGCATGAAGTGCAGCTACCTGAATACTCACATTAAGCTTCAAAATTGGCTTGTCTTCCTGAATCAAGTAAAATACTAACACTGCTACTAGGAAGCCTATCAGATAGATCCATATCGGGGCGGCATAAATATTCCAAAATCTCCATCCTTTACTTCTACGATATATTGCTCTATTGTACATTCTTGAAGCTAGCGATATATCCTTTTCACAGTCTGCTTAGCTTCCCGAGTACAGTTTATTTCTAGCATCACTTAATTTATCTTGAATTTGACAAAAAAGTGTATTCTGTTCCATCAGATCGTTTTTGTCTTCTCCTTCTGGTTTCTTTTTGTCTCCTTCTCTTGTATCAAATAATCCGTTATCGACTGCTGCATTAACTCTAAGATCTGAACTCTTTATTTCATCAGACAATATACTTCGCCGTTCTATTTCATCAGCCAATTCTTGCTTAGTGAATGCTGCTGTTTTGCCAGTACCTGCTGTGGTATCAGCTATCTTTTTTGACTGGTCCTCGCCCACAAATTATTCGACCAATGGAAACTATATAAAGAATTTCGCTAATATCATGCAAGTTAATTAAACACCTGGATTCGGCCAGCTAGGTAAGGCCTTGTGTTGTTACCAATAACTTATTCATCAATAGCAGTTTAGGAAGGCGACGATAGAGATCAAACCAATTGGATTTTTCTATGCAATCAAGTGTGGTAAGCCAGGTGAATTGAAACTCATTATCGTATTCACTACTTAATTTACCTCACTTTATGAGAATCGATATATTTAATACAATATTCATCATAAAAAATATTTTGGATCTGATCTGTCAAATCCGCTAATAGTTTAGCTAGTCACAATTTTTTCTTTTCTTTTATTAATAGATCAATTTGCGTATTCAGCATGATTTTGTGTTGCATCAAAATTTCATAAACTATCCAATTGTCTTCCATACTTTCTATTATCGTAGCAAGTCTACTTGCGGCGATTCTTATTGCTACTATGGATTTATCGAATGAATGTTGTACCTTTCTATCAATATCAATTATTTTGTCCTCCACA
>DATBGR010000214.1:0-4108 GCA_036557905.1 Nitrososphaeraceae archaeon
GTTGAAAGAGTAGGAAATGAATTCATTGTAGTAAGACAAGGAGTAGGTAATCCAACTATATACTATATACCTAAATCGTTTATAGATAATTATGATGGAAGTTGCTTGTATGTTGCAGTACCAAGTGGACTGGTTGCTGGCAAGTTTGCTAGAGATACCGAACCCACACCAGAAGAATTGGAAAGATTACAAGAAGAACAGCCTAGTAGACCCACAGCTGGAAGTACTGTAACAGAGTAATATTCATATATTGCAGCAATGCAATACAATTTTTACAAATCACTTTAACCCTAATAGAGAGCAAGAATTATCATAACAAAGTGGTAAAAGAAATACTGCTTGATACGTACTCACATTATGAGACATAGAAGTTTAATGTGGAATTTGTGATCTGGAGGTGAAGAAAATAAATGTGGATAAAGAAGGAACCACTGAAAAAGACACTTTATTGAAGGACAAACACAATAAGATCACGTCTGCCAAAGAAACACTCAAGTCTTTGGGTCCTGGGCTGATAACGGGAGCATCTGATGATGATCCATCAGGGATAGCTACATTTTCTCAGGCCGGAGCACAGTTCGGCTTTGGAATGTTATGGATGGCGTTATTTCAATATCCTATGATGACAGTCATTCAAGAAATGTGTGCAAGGTTAGGCCTTGTAACTGGCAGTGGGTTGGGAGGGCTATTAAAAAAGAAATATTCAAAAAAAATTCTTATTCCAATTTCTGGCCTAGTGCTTATCGCAAACACGATAAATATCGGAGCTGATATTGCTGCCATGGGAGCATCTGTTAGACTGCTGGTTCCTGAAGTACCAGTTTTAGTTGCTACAATTATTTTTGTGGTGCTTATTATTGGATTAGAGATCCTCATCCCTTATCAGAAATATATGAAAATTCTCAAGTATCTTGCTCTTTTCCTATTCTCTTATACTATTACTGCAATAATTGTCGGCGGCAGCTGGAGCCAAATATTGACTTCTAGCATAGTCCCCCATATAGAGATTAAACCTGAATTTGCAATGATGTTTGTTGCTATAATTGGGACTTCGATATCGCCATATTTATTCTTCTGGCAGGCTTCGGAAGAAGCTGAAGAGGATGTTGCTAAACAAAAAATTAAGGAAATTGGTAAGGGCAATCCTACGGTATCCAAAAAAGAAATAAAATTTATGCGTATAGATATTGCCGTAGGAATTGCTTTTGCAGAGCTAATTGTTTGGGCTATAGTTATTACAACAGCTGGAAGCCTCCATTCTCATGGAGTTACTGACATACAGTCAGCAGATCAAGCTGCAAGAGCATTAGAACCACTCGTAAAGACATTTCCACATGCAGGTGAAATTGCAAAGGGAATATTTGCAGTCGGCATAATCAGCACTGGATTACTGGCAATACCTGTATTGGCTGGCTCTTCAGGTTATGTATTGGCAGATACTTTTGGATGGAAGCAAGGTCTTAACAAGAAATTCAAACAGGCCAAAGCATTTTATCTAGTCATAGCTGCAGCCACATCGATAGGACTTCTAATTAATCTTGTCCATATTGATCCTATTAAAGCATTAATTTACGCCGCTGTTATAAATGCTGTCACGTCTATCCCTATTCTCTTTGCTGTATTGAAAATATCAAATGATAGGAGTATTCTTAAGGAAGAAACTAATGGAAAGTTATCAAATACTGTAGGCGGGATAACCTTTATTGTAATGATCGTTTCAGTTGTTATTATGTTTATTACTTGGGGCAAGTAACAATATTTACTGGCATGATAACATCATGGTCGCAATAGATATGAACAAGAAATACAAATAGAGAAGAGTATATTGTGAATTGCAAATGGCTATACTCTGGATCTTTATCCTCCTATGATGGTAAATTATACGCAAACTGAAAAGTAATGAAGTATAGTATATCGCGCATAGTTATAGAGAAATGAAGCAAACGGATCTCAGCGTCCAATTATGGGAAAAATCTTTAAAATTAGTATTGGTACGAATTTGTGTGAATAATTATGTATCCGTCATATCATAGAATCTGAACTTCAGAATTTTAGAGTTAAAGCATTTGGATGCACTTGGAAGGTTCCAGGAAGAATGCCTATCGGTTCACCATCAACAGTAACTGTTATGTCTCTTTCCTTCGATTTAATTGAGACTTTCCTACTCTGTCTGTAAAAGATATCGTTATTCTCAAATGGCTGATCTGAACCCCCTCTCATGTCGACAAATCCGTCCAACATTTTGAAGCTACCAGAGTTTTTGAGAATAGTTACATCTAACAAGCCATCTGATACGCTTGCATTTGGTGCGGCTTTAAACCCTCCTCCTAAATAGCTACCGTTGGCTATTACACCCATTGTCATCTTCAAAAGTAAATTCTGTGTTCCGTCATCTATTGATACTTCACAAAGGTTACTCTCGTATGTGGGTAGCGTAGCGATGACACTTGAAATTGTAGATACTAAACGACTCTTAACTTTGTCTCTGATTTTTTTTGATCTGTCTATAATTTCTGCGCCAACACCTATCTCAGCGGCATTAAGGAATAGATGAGTTTTAACTTCTTTGGACTGAACATTTGTATTTGTATTCGTATCTGTCTGTGTAGTGGAAGTCGTTGAAGCTGAAATGACATCTATCTTCTGTGGTTTGCCAATCATGAATCTTTTACAACACTCAATAATCCCGTCAGGCAAGTTTAAGGATTTTGCTAATACATTTCTTGACCCAGCCGGAACCACGCCCATCATTGCATGAGGGTTTATCGGTTTCAATATAGGTGACGCCTGTATCTTTTCACCATGATTTTGTTTACCAAGCATATGAGTGTCAAGTGCATGAGGTGAGTTGCTTTCATCTATTATTTTTTCAAAGAAGCCGTTAACTACCTCATTTATAGTTCCATCACCACCTAATGCAACTATTTTTTCAAATCCATTTCTTAATAATTCTCTAGTAATGATGGTTCCATGTCCGGGTTTTTGGCTGAATACTACGCGTGGATTTTCACCAAAAATCTTCTTGATCTCATTGTAAAGATCTTCCCAATTCTTGCCAGTTAATCCACCGCAGGAGTTTGGATTTACTATCAATGCTATTTCTGTACTTGGTTGTTCTTGCCTGTCCATGGGTATCCCTAGAATATTCCAATTGTTGTATATATTAATTGATTGATTATATTAATGAACTTCCCATTCAGTTGATTGTCAAGAACAGATTACTCATGATTGGTTTCATATAGTTGATGCATTATGCGAACTGAGATGAAATGACCGTACTTTTAATCACTTATACTATTTTGAGAATACTACTTTATGATTACTTTACTCGCTCTCACTCTCACTTGAGGTGTATCAATATTCTAATTCTAAATCGGATGTGATCTATCTATCGTAAATGAGTGGATTTCCTCATTATTTCAATATATATCTAAATCGATAGTGGATTACTTCCGACACTATGCACAAGCTGAAATCAAATGTCATTTTGTTTAATTCCACAAAGTTCTTGATTTTCATTGAGAATATATTAATGATCAACCAATCCACCTACTATGCATATTGTTTTTTAAATATTGGCAGATGGATCAAAATAGAGTTCTAAAATTTGGTTGTTATTTTAACTTTGTAATAAATAGAGTTAGCTTACTTGGTATCATTCATAGCATTACTTCCTGCATCTACCATTTGCTTTACCACATCACCTACTTGGGATGCGGCCTTGCTAACAATATTTTCTTTTTGATCGTCTTTTTCACTTTTTTTCTTTTCTTGTTCATTTGACTCATAATTCTTCATTTCTTCCTTGGTTTTTCGGTGTATACCATACGGTATTAGCTTGTATTCACCATTATCAATTTCAACATACCATCCAGAGCAAGCTTTGTCTTGACCATATTCCACTTCAAACCATTTGGGTACCATCATGTTGACTAGCCATCCTCCAATATTGACTACACTATTCTGGATATCGATGTATGGTCTATGTGTGTGCCCAAAAGTCAGAATATCATTTAGTTGCATCCCTAATAACGGATACTTAGCTTTTGATTTGGCAAATTTATCTATTGCATCCATTCCTTGTCGCTGTTCTGCTATTTGTAGGAAA
>DATBGR010000215.1:0-4046 GCA_036557905.1 Nitrososphaeraceae archaeon
AATCTGAAAGAAAAAAGTCCTTGGAAACCATGTGAATATTTTGACCAATTGAATACAGCCTTAACCTCAAGCCATTCCATATTTAATTATTCAATTTTCTTAGGACTTTTGCCAAACAAGAAAAGTTTACCTGAAAGAGAATTATTGGTATTAGACGAGGGTCACCTCTTAGAGACAGAAATTGTAAAATTCAGGGGACTAACTATATCCAAAAGGAGATGGAAAAGATATATTTATGATTTAAAGATTATTGATTATGGCTATGATGACATAAAAAATTGGATTGATTTTCTTATAGAAGTTGAAACAAAGATGCTTGACTTGACTGGATATAGTAGTTTGGCAGAATCGTTAGCTATAGAACGAAAAGTCAAATACAATTACTGTAGCAAGGGAACCAAAGTTTTATCAAAAGAAGAAGATAAGAAGAACAAGTCTGACGGCAACAAGAACAGAAAGAAAGTAGTTTCTGCATCAGATTTATTTGATAGTGATGAAGAGATTGCACAAAAGTATGCAGACAATGAAAGGATATCAAAAAAATCTACAACAAATCAAGGAGATGAGCTTGTCATTGATGCAATAAGAGATACAGAGCGACTTACAAAGACAATAAATAACATTCTCTTAAATCCAAACAACTGGATAGTATCTGAGATAAAGAAAGAAAATTATGAAGTAGTTAAAGTTGAACTAAAACCGTTAGATGTATCCACATTCTCTAAATCACTATTTGACAAATGCCCAAAAACATTGATTATGAGTGCAACTATATTAAACCATAAGGCGTTTTGCAGAAATGTTGGTCTAAATCCAGATGAAATCAAATTTATACAGGTTCCATCAGATTTCATCTTAGAACGAAGACCCATCATCCCTCTAAATGTTGCATATCTTAACTACAATAACTTACAATCTGAAGAGATAAAATTAGCTATTGCAAAGACTGTTGACACTATAATGTTAATGCATGAAAATCATAAGGGAATAATCCATACTACGTCATATGAGCAGCTAAATTTCATAAAGGAAAACGTATCACAAATCAACGCAAGAAGACTGTTAGTAACTGATCCAGAAGTCCAAAGAGATGATGTCATCTCTGAGCATATGAAAAGTACTACAAAACCGACTGTTCTTATCTCACCATCATTACACACTGGTCTTGATTTAAAAGATGAACTATCTAGGTTTCAAATAATAATCAAGGTACCTTATCCTAACAAAAGCGATAGGTGGACTAATGCAAAAAGAGAACTAGATCCAGAATGGTATTATTGGCAAACAGCATTGAAGTTAATACAAGCTTATGGTAGATCTGTGAGATCAAAAGAAGATTGGGCAAAGACATACATATTGGATTCAGCATTCGGTTATTTTGTAAATAAGAATAAGGGTATGCTTCCAAGCTGGTTTATACAAGCAATCAAAGGAAGGCCTTAATAGATCCCAAAAAAATTCGTATATTCTCTACCTTAGTGACGTTGATCTTTACAACAAATAGATGGCTGTGATGGCAGTGACGGCTCTAGAGGTAGTGCCCATAATGTTAATGATAATAATGCCAAGGTAGTGGCTGCATCAAATCAACAGGATATTAGTCCTAATATCATAGATAAAGTTCAGGGCATTACTCCAGGCTGCATCCTGAGATAAAGAAGGTATATCTGGAGTCAATAGAGTATCATATCAAGTACAAAGCTTCTGATGAACATAAATCAGAGTTACTAAAATTCGGCCGAGACCGCTCACAGATAAAAGGTTCTATAGACAAGTAACACTTCTGTTGAGTTAAAGGTATTTGACTCTCATATCTTTTGTATACAAGCCCCCGGCTGCGAGAAAACCAACTACTCAATAATCGAGCAAGACTAAATAAGTAATTGGCTTCCACAACTCACAGCAGTAGACGATTGAACGAAAGATTTGCGGCTTCAAGACTACTATGTAGTTCTGGACTTTTAATTAGTAGAGAATTACAAACTTAATAATTATAATAAACAACAGCCAAATTACTAACGATTAACTAAACTAAATCGAAATAATGATTTCATGATTTACCCCATTTTCTTCCCGCTGAACACCATATTATATATTCGGTTGTCTGTCGGCCATGGCAAGCAGCTGCAACCAGAACTAGGAAAGATATTTCTCAAGACAACGACCATTGGAATCCAGAACCTAAGAGGATATTTTCACCCAATCATAGGTTACTGGAACTCGATGATATGGCCAGCTTGAATACCGAGCGACGTCCTGGGCTGGACGAAGCACTACTTATCTAATGGACACTATTTTTTATTAAGGCTCCATTTTTTTATACTCAAATATCACTAATGATATCACAAACGATTTCGTGTTCAAGGGTTTAGTCCTTCGCTAGTACACTTGGCTTTCAATTATATACACGAAAAAGGTCGACTCAATTATTCATATTTAGAAAAGAATAAAATTTTCATTGATCCGGTATAAATTAATCTAAAAATAGTGTCTTCAATGCGGGCTAAGAAGGTAAAGACAATCATTAGATTTACTATACCTTAGCATAATAATACAAATTTTATATTTTATTAGAGCTATATTCTACAGTATGCAACGCGGCAATAGGACTGCATTGATAGGCTTTTGTACCGCGAACAATGTAGTAGCATGTACTGTCTGGTTACCACTAGCCACCTGATTATGATAAAGATTTTAATAAAATACTGCTCTATGATATAACGCCCTATACGTAGGACAAGAACAAAAGATGTTAGCCTAGGCGTGAAGGGGATATCTATAACCTCATGAGTGATGGCAGAATCCCCAAAGCGCCATTTCAATCAATTATCAAGAATAAAATGATGAATAGCGTTTCATCATATCTTCTGCTGTAGATATGTTGTTGCTAATGTTAGTCATGTGTTCTTTTCCTTCGTCACGCAGGTCTATGAGTTTATTGACCGCAGAAAATAATAGGCATTCCAGTCGAAGTCGACTAATTTAATTTAATTTAATTTAATCACCTGAAAAATTCCTTCAAAAATTATTCTATAACTGATATATCCATGTTGTTCTTCGAATGTAATGAATCAATAGACGCAACTGCCGTCATTGGGATAAGCGTCCGTTCTGATGTAGGCGCATCATAACAGATTGGCGTTATCCCCCGACGGTCTGGTATGTAGGACTAGAACAATTTTTTAAAATCGGTATTACCGATATTATTCACTGTATATTGCAATTTAAGCATTCGTGTGGCAGTTATCTAGCACGTAGTATTCAAAGCCTTCGGATGATACGTGCTAACTGCCATCAGTCTTTGTTAGTTAGTTAGTTAGTTGGATAGGCTAAGAACGGAAGGTCAGTCTATAAGAATCAGCTCAAGTACTTTTATGTTTTAACATGCACATATCCATCTACACCTTCAAGACCAAGAACCAGGTCCTGAAGAAAACTCGGACGACTCAAAAAGCTCAAGAATGTCGTACTGCACGTTTGGCATAAAATTCGGTGCCAATGTAGTAAAGCGTGAATTGGATTCCCACTCGTTGCTATGTTGGTACTGGTACCAAACATTCATCTAATCGCTTCATAAATTATAGAGTCTCATTCTAATAATGCAAGTGGTTCAGTCATATGCCAATGGATTAGTTAGCGCTAGTCCATGACTGCATCTGGTTTCAAGGGCCGCCTGCAACCACACGTATTTTTTCGGATTGTTTAGGCAGTCTATGTATAGATTATCTATTATATATGCAATACTAGCTCTAGTCCTGCCGCTGCTGCTATAACCGGCTGCCGACTAAACCGGAGTACAAGGAGAGTTCACGCTTAACATTATAATGAGAATGCTTATCTTTATAATTTTGCATATCGAATATAGGTGTAAACAAACAAGATTGATGACTGATGATACGGCTCTCTAAAGTTAAGGAAAAATCTATAGCTTCATGACTCATAGAGGTTATGATGTGTCAAATAAGAAAGAGAACAGAACCTGAGGATATTGCATATTCTCTGTATCTTTATTTCCTTGGTCTTTCACTAAGAAATACTTCCAAAGC
>DATBGR010000216.1:0-18693 GCA_036557905.1 Nitrososphaeraceae archaeon
TCAAACTGATATTAAGAAGAACAACAGAATTACAGATATGAGTATGGGATTTGAAGATAAGAAAAATTTAAAGACTAAAACGACGAATCGAATTGAAGACAAGTCATCTTCGCCAACAGAAGCAATAACAACAACAACATCATCGAAATTAGCTCCTTCATCTGAATCAGAGGTATTCGATTCGTCTAGTGATAATGCCGTATCGGAAATGAAAAAAGCAACAGATATGAGACCAGATGAGACGAGTAAGGTATTCTCACAGCTAGAAACAAAGCAACAGCTAGATCCATCAACCTTAACTGCTAACGACATCGTTAAGAAAACTGAAACTAATAATAGTACAGACGTAAATCCCGCTAAAATAAATCCGACTTTACAAGATAGAAATCATGAAGAGTTGGAATCAAAAGAAAAGGATTTAGTGTCAATGCAGGATGCTAAACCAGAGGTTACTCAGGTTCACAAAGAATCAGAAAAACAAGAACAATTGGGTCAAACTATTAGATTCAATGATGACTTGGATAAAGAACATATTTCTAATTCACTCTACAACGATGAAAATAACAACAATCCATTCATATCTGGACTAAAATTATGGCAGTCTTATAATGAAATGTGGTTTAAAGCATATAGTGAGTATATGAAAAAATGGAGTATTTTTTAAAGTATATGTTTGATTTCCTGTAGCAAATATTAAATTAAAATCAGAGCCTGCAGACTCCGAGACACTATTTGCCATTTATTGCTTCTATCTGGATTCTCGCTCTCAGATATTTGTAAATTATTACTAGAGTAATTGCTCTGAGATTGCCCTCTATATAGTGTCCTAATAAAAACAGGCACACTGCAATTAACCACATTGAAAACCCAACCAGCAAACTAGTACCTAGTCTTGCAAAGTATCCAATAATGAATGATAGTCCAACTACGTATATAGGTAAACCGATTGTATGCAACGTCTTATTGATCGGAGTTCTATGACTACTCTTTATAGCCTTGACTAAGCTGAAGTGCATATAGTAAGTGATGCTTTATTCCATCTTAAGTTTTACTTGACTAGTTTTTATTTGGATATATACAATGAGTATTAGTCGAACTAAAAAGTTAAAATCAGATTTTTTAATCTTCCATTGGATTAGATGTTCGCAATGCTATTTGACTCGCCAGCAAAATGCTAGTTGTGATCGATATGACGAGATTCATGATATTATCTAGTACCAGAAATTATCGTTGGGCTTAATTGGTTAGGCATAATTAAATGCAGAGATCGTTTTGGATAACCAGAGGGCTAATCAAATTGAATTAAGTATACCATCAGGACTTTCACTGTCAATCCACTCTTTTGTTTTTCAAGCTATACAAAGGTGGTTGATATGCAAACCTCGATAGTAGATAGATAAGATTAATTTCAAATATTTAGTGCCGTATGGTTTCTATTTCCAAATCTAATTTACTCTGTTGTACTGCTACTTCCACTGTTATTTATGATTCGATATTATTCCTACTACGATCCTTTTAGTAAGTATTTAGCTGCTATACTAAATGGAACATGAAATGTGAACTTGTCTGTCTTGGGATCATAAATAGCATAGATCGATGATAAATCCACATTATGAAAGCTCTGATTTGTTGCCTTGTTACTTATATTTACATTCTTTGCTAGCATAACCGGAAAGTCAATTCTAGTTTTTTTGTTTTGATCGCTTTCACCACCACTTGTCTGAGTAGAATTGGCCTTGACTTCAATATCTGTTGCCGATATATTAAATCCTAATAGATTATACTTCAGATAGGGCATTGTGAATTCTGACGGTCCTTGCTTGCTGATTATTTCGCGCTTAAGGGTCTCATTTGGAAAGATCTGCTTCGCATCGATATCTATCTGATGTTCAAATGGATTTGGTAGGTTTAACACATTGCCTTTAACAAGACCTAACAAATCGTCAAATGTAACTGAAGCATGTATGCGGTTACTGTCAAGGCTAGATACCTTAGCATGTGCAATGTGCGCTCCTGACCAAATACCGTGACTTGCATATATTAATAGAAGTAACGATAGCGATAATCCTAACAATCGACGAATCTTTACTGGATCGTTAAATATTTGTACAGTCGACACCGTAGCTAGAACAAACACCCTTAACGTAGTTTTGAGCATATTGTATCCGTCTTTATGTAAACCAAGATTTTGAATCATCAAGTTACAACCTTACAATAAATCTTCAGTACTATTAATCAATATCTAAATTTTTTGTGTACTGCTGAACGATGGGATATCAGTAATGCATTGCGCGCTTTCGCATCATTATATAACTCTTCACACCATTATATTGCACGTCAACAACCTGCCTCCTCTCGATTACTTGCAATCTAGATGATAGCAACGCTAGTTGGGCCCACAACAGTGCTAGAGCATCATGCTTTACGCCTTAGCTGTCTTAGCAATTGATTTAATTCTTCCAGTTCCTGCACCTTGGTTTGTATGTTTGCGCCCTGTCTCCTAATTGATGGATATTTAGGAAGGTTATAAATGGCTCTACTTTGCGAAATATCTCTACCTTTTCTGAATCCTCTTTTGCTTCGGTATGCAGATTCCTGAATAGCCAGTATAATCAAAATCAAATCAGACAAAATGTATTTAGGAAGTCTACGAAAAGCTACTTATGATCATATTTGTTGTCAATTACTATCTCATCCTTAGCAATAATGATATAATAATTGCCACTTAAGCGTATCAATTTCAATATGAAGTCATTTTATATTTTATTTGACTTCAAGATACTATTCAATAGTTATTGCATGACACCTTGTTTTGTCATCTAAGCGAATTTTTAAGTCAGTAATACTGATTATGATCTATTATTATCTGACAATATCTTGTATGTGCTCCAAATTATCAAGGGAATATATAGAATTGCCAAATCACGAGATACTCTCAGAATTTGCAGACTTAAGATACATTTATTATTCAAGGTTACTTATACTAATGTGTCGATATGTCACTCTTAACAGATCTTATGTTGGAAGGCGAGGAGGGAGAGCAGCGTTTATTGACACTGAGAGAAATAGCCCCTAAATGGGCAGAGCGATTTGAACAAAGAAAGGAACTTCCGTTTCCGCTATCCTTAACGTGGTTAAAGTGGTATTTTGAACTCGATCATCCTGCAAAGTGCGTTGTTGGGGAAGCTTATGGAAATCGAACTTCTTATCAGAAAGAATGTGTGGAGTGTGACAGATTAGGATGGGAGTTTGGTGGCTCGTTTCTGCTGCACTCAAAGACAGGATTACAAAAAAATATCAATAAATTTTTGACACACTGGAATGAGATGCATACGCCTACCTCAGAGTGAACTGAGGATTAGTTTATAGTAAGTTCGCTGCTAATACTTATTTATAAAAAAGTCCCTCCTGCAGCTTTAAAGGGATTTATTAAAGCAAAAATAGCAAAAAAAAGGGAAGCTGGGGATGAACCAAAATAAAGGTAATTGAATTTGATTAGTTCAGTATGTTTCTATTTCTCTGACATCTCCGCTATCTACTTCAATATGACTAGCTAGCTATTCTTTCTAGGTGATAGCTTGGAGGTCCCAGAAAAATCATATCTAATGTATTAACGTGAGCCTCAAGTCTTCAATCTATCAATATTATCCTACTGAGCCGCATAATTACAATCCCTTTACTTGTATATCATGATTGCCAGGGGGGATATTGAAGTCTATATGTACAGTTTGCGGATTCATTAATTTCACTGATACATCTTTATTATTCATCTTTCCATACATAAGAACAGATATATCTTGAGCTCCTGACGCTTTAACTATCTTGAGACTCATTGGTCCACCAGTAGGGTTCCAGCGTTTTACTGCAAATACCAAGCTATCTGTTGAACTCACATATTTGAAATCGCTAACACTAACAATCCCATGTAAGTCATATGCGACAGTCTTACCATTACCCATATCCAGAGTGTTCATGCCACCAGGATGAAGATCAATCTCAGCACAACTGTAATAAAGAATCTTTGGACCTTCTGAAGGATCAGGGGTAGCAGTAAATGGTACTTCTTCACCAGGCTTTATGACAGATATTGGCTTACTCTTTACAGAGTCTATCTGACTAGTTTTGTTGTCATGAGCAGATGCAATGACACTTACATCATGAACATCCACTGGTCCGATGTTCTTTACGGTCCCAACAAGCGACCTATCTTTACCGATTGGTGTGTTGGAATAGTTCAGTCTTAACGATTTAAAATATGGTACTGACACCTCTTTTATGCTTGAAATATATGCCTTGCCTGGAATAGTTGAACTAGCTACATTGGTGCTGCTATTATGATAATCATCAAGTACAAATTTGAACGGTGCACCTGCTAGAGGATAGATGACTTTGCTAAATGTTGGCTGTATCATCGTTGTGACATGTCCAGTTTTCGTATCTTTCACGTTAAGGCCCATATTGACCTGAACTGGTACGTGTCCGATATTGTCTACAACTCCGACAAGATTGAGTTTGCCATTAGCGTCTATGAATGTTCCTTGTTTAGTAACTACTAAGGAACTAAGGTTACTATTAGGGCTATTGGTATTGTCAGCATATACGTCTGGCGTATTTAATAGTGACATGAGAAATAATGATAGCCCACAGACGGTACATATGCAAATAGTAATAACAATTGCTGCTCCTGGAAAAGTATTAGTTTGTTTGTCTATTATTGATATTTTGTTCCCTATGTTTGAACCGTGATACATGGATATTTGAGATATGACACTCCTCATATTTTTCATATTAGACAAGAAATCTATGTCCATACCTTCGATACATTTGATCATAAATATTAAACATCTTCAGCGCTACATGTGGTTAATCATACGGTATCCTTAACACTAATACTACGTTACGATTTAGTAGAACATATTATGAGTTCATATAGTCGTCTCTAGATTATAATAGTTTAAGAAGAATAAATATTAACGTTATATACTTTATTAATCACAAATCGTGCTTATCAGGTATAAGATTCCCGCTCATTAATATGCGTTATGTAAATCAACTATGATGACTATCTTTTTTGAGCTATGTACCTGCTAGAAAATATGTTAGTACCGATAAAAAATATATCCACAGTGTTGTGATTAGAATCTAACCACTTTCCCATAACCAGGAACGCAAGGTATTAATAATTAACTATTTCTATGGATTTGCAAATTAATAGTACATGGTTCCGACATGTTTCTGGGGGATTCTAATTTCTATCTCTATTGGCTTTTACCGTAGACGCAATATTTTGATTAGTGTGTCTGTGTCTGGCCATATATATACTGCATCCAGTAACCGATCCAAGTATAGTCAAAGCAATTACGTTAACCGGATGCGAAACTGGGCTAATTAGTAGCCCATCGTTTTTAGATACAACATAAGTACTACTTCTTTGTGAATCCACTGAAGCTACTTTTATTGGACCTTTCTGGACATTTACGAGATAAGGATCACTCTTTATCTGTACAAATCCATTATTGACCAATGAATATGAGGGTATTTGCATTGAGGCAACTATAGCATGAGGATGGGAAGCTGCAGTTGGAGAATCATACTTATGATATAGTGGACCCCACTTACTTTCGGCAGGAGATGATGAAGAGGAAATTCGGGTTATTTTGGCATGGCTACTCGTTCCATCACCCCAATCCAAGGTGACTAATTTTTGTTCAAAATATCTACTACTTGTCGCATCGTAGGTAACTATACCTGCAACTGAAGTATGATCTAATCCAGCCTCGGGCGAAGTATTACCTACAAACGCTATAGTTATGTAAGGGGTAATTATAGTTGAAGTAGGCGTATTGTTATATGTAGCAGTAGTTTTCGCCCAAGCAAATACTGCTGCGTGAGCCATTACTACTACGATTAGTACAAATATTGTCATCACGACAAATACTAGTATGGTAATAAGCAAACTCAAAGGGCAATCCGCATTCTTATAAATTATACTCATTGACCAATACCAACACTACAGGCACTGATCACCGCATTGAATTGCGATGCACCTCCTATATAATATCCTAATTGCTCATATTTCAGTGCGTTGGCTTTACAAAGCGAAACTGAATCCAATTCCTGATCTGAATCACCTAGTGATGCGGTTCTAAGAAAAGTGTTTCCAACAGAACCGAGAGTTGCTATAATAGCTATTATTCCAAGAGACATAACTATGTATTTTATTGCGTCATTTGCTTCTCTTGATTTATTTTTGTATTCATTTTCATTTCGTGAATCATGAAATGACTTTTCAAACATATCATGTATGAACGCCAAGTTATAAATATATCATTGTAAGCACTATCGACTATAATGATTGAGCATTATGATTTAAAATAATTATTTATGATTATCTACCCTGTATCTTGATATAATTGCAACAATTCTTAGTCCTGGTAACATGTATTGGACACCTCAAGTTTATCATGAGGCTAGGAGGAATAGCATTCTTAAAGTATCATACCATTGAGATATATTAAGAAGATGATATATTATTTGTGCTTTTTTCTTTGATAGTCTAACTTTATAAAAAGTAAGATAGCGATATATTCTCATATTCTATGAATCAATATTATTATGAGATGTTAGGAATAATAATTAAAGTCTATTTCTAACCATCTGGCATAAGATAATCTATTATCTAAATCTCTGGCATATTCATATTAAATGAAGTTTAGTAAGCTTAAAGCAAAAATAAAAACAATTGAGGTTTATTTTAGTTGAGTAAAATAACAGAAGAGACATTTGGCAGAGAAATATTTGATCTACTAAATTCTGACTTGGGATCAAGAAGTGTGGAATTAAATGCATTATTTCTTCAAACGTTAAAGCTGCATGAAGCATATAATACAATACTGCCTAAAGTAACACCTCGACTTATAGATGATCTTTTTGCGAGACTTCAGGAAAATCCGCATATTAAGCAACCAATATACATGATAGAAATTTTTATTAAGAAAATAAGTCGAAAAGACAAAGGGACGATAGCAGTAGAACATAATAAATTCAAGGAATACCTAATCTCGATATCTGGTGGTTCTGTTCCTGCGATATATGATCATGATTGCCATTATGTAATAAATATAAAGTTGACATTTGAAATTCTTATGGCTTTAAATGACATTGATTTTGTCTTACAGATATGTGGAGATTATACGGGCACAGTGACTTCAGTTGGAGCAGCGAGGGAGTATCAACCAGAAAAATTGGAACAGGTATTCGAAGTACTGAAACAATCTAAATCTCCAGCAGAAAAAGAAATTGAAATAGAACATACCGAGGTTGATGATGATGGCAATAGACAACAGAAACTCAATACAAATATCGCGTCTAAAGATGTCAGTCAGTTAAGCATTCCGCTTAAGCACAGAAAGAATTATCTAATTAGTGATAGTGTTAAAATGACACTCGGTATTCTTATTGCTACAGCAGCAGTAGCGTCATTAGTAAATCTTGGTGTAAACGGAGATATTATCATGCCAAATACAGGCATTTTCTTTCCGACTGCGACATCAATATCAAAAGAAACCCCAGACTATGGAATGATAAATGGTGAAGTTACCAGTCAGTCAGCGGCAGCGGCAACTAGTGGTAGTTTGGTAGCAGTATACAAAATTTCTGGCTTGATTGATTCTTTAGAGAAATCTGCGGGTTATACCGAAGACTCAACTATTTCCCATGACGGTCATTTCATGTTTAAATTACCATCTGGAGTATATAGAATAACAGTATTATATCCTGATGGAAAAGGCCAGTTAATTGAGAACTACGCCGTATGGCCTGGCTCACATACTACTCTAAATCTAATACATCGACAATGATTTCAGTTGGATAGAAATAACAAGAATTGTGATAATGAATAGTGTAACAACATAGTGACAAGATAATAGAAGCCAATCTTATAATTTCATGCTTATAATCGAAATTGCAGCAATCGAATCAAAACAGATATTGCGAAATACGCAAGATCGACCCGACTACTATCCTCTAGTTTCATATACTGTAATCTAAGAAAAATCCCCGCTTGTATTAATGAATACCGGAATCATCTAAATCTTACACACCTACAAGCAATACAACAAGAAAATTCAAAATGACAACTACTAAAATCAGTTGGTTGTAACTATGTCTCGATCACAAATATATGGGGAGTATTACCTCCTTTATTGCCTATTGTATAGTGGGACTAAATTACATATCTAAGCTTCCAAGACCATTAGATAATGCTATTAACTATACAGTATTCTAGCATTGATGTAATTTACCTGTGGTGTTAGATTGGTGTTCAATAAACGAATATTACTTGATGTAATATTGACTCTCCTCGATCAGTTATCAGGAACCTACTATTTGTCCACGGATTTCTCCGTTTTGATTCTGCTGCGTATGAACATTAACATAAGTGTTCCTATCCTGCATAAGCTTGGCTAGATCTGACAATTGTTCTCCAGCCAGTGGCCCCTGGAGGTCTCCTGATGTAATTTTGCCCTTGCCCATAGATAACATGACTAAAGGCGGTCCATTTTCACCAGATTTACCATTATGAATATGAGCCATCATAAAGTTATTCAGGTCTTTAACATTCAGATCATAATCAATCTGTTTTCCATCTGCGCTGATCTGAAATTGGGCAGCTCCAGTTGCTTTAGTATCAACTGGAGGAACTTCACTTTTGCCAGAAAGGTCTGCTGAAAATTTCTTTAATGCGCCTTGTGCCAACGCCAGTTTATCAGTCATTCCGTTTGCTGAGACAACAACCATACTGACTGCCAACACCGTGACTATTAGAATAGCTGTAGTCAGCAATCCCTTTGAATTAATCATCATTGATCAATTCTTACTCCTCTTCTATAATAAAATTCTCTACTCCATTCGGAGATTATCAGATCTTTATAAATGACTTTCTAGTAACAAATAAACCAACAAGATATTCAGAACTAGAAAAAGCAATACTTGGTCTACGTAAGAGATTTGGGTGTCCCAGCCATTCTCTATTTCTAACAACCCACAATATCAAAATCGAGCAAATCGACTTTCCATTCCAAATTGATCTTTGGTGTTTCATTAACTTTAACCTTCCATACAAAAAAAATTTGAATTGATTCAAGCATACATTAGATGAATTATAGGGCTTTTTACAAGTCTAAATCCAAATCCTTGTTGGAAAATAGGGAAAAGACAAGTATGAGCGTTATTGCATTGGAGGTTGGATTTCTCTTACGCTGAGGTCCGCAAAGTCCCAAACCATATTGTCCGATCGGAATGTTACAAATGGCCCTGAATTCGTAATTACATAATCCTTAGGTTTATTGCAATTTGCACTATAGAATTCATCATTCGAACTCCGAGCGTACCATCCACCATCATCGACCAAATCTGATACTTTTTTCCAATGGTTGTCATCATTATTGTCAAGATAGGCTTCCATTTTTACGGCTTTATTATTGTCAATATTATACATTATTACTTTCCAGCCGATCCATCTGTTAAGGATAGAATCTGTGACCATATGAGAATCTTTAGGCCTAGTATAACCACCAGTATGCCAAATCTCTTTTAACCATGATACTTCCCCATCTACAGAAATAGTTCCTTTCAGAGCTGTACCTGCACATGGAACATCATTGTTATGGGTACCTCCCCTGGCGTACCAGTCTAAATCATCTGAACCAGAATCTGTGGATAGAACTCGCGCATATCCTGTTATCTCAACATTTTTCCATTCTTCTTCTCCTTTAGGCGTTCCAACTGCCATCCTAACTTGATCTTCATTATTGTCATCTTGCCTTAATTTTCCGTTAATTCTCCAAGATCCATCAGATTGTTTCTCTATAGGGGATCCTGGATCAAACGTACCATCCTTGGCCGGATTACTCATGTCAACAAACCATTCTCTGCCACCAGATTTCGTAGGGTAAATTTCTTGTGCTTTAAATGATGGTCTAAAAGTTGTCTTTTCGGTAGGAAGTAGTTGGAAATAGTAATAGTAAGTTAAAATTGAAGCAGTAATAAAAAGTACAGTCACTATTATTATCCAACGTGTAATATGCATTGCATTTTACACATTGGGATCAGTAATAATAAGTAGACGTGTGATCCGAATTTTTAAGATCTGGTATGGACTAGGAAGTATATATAACAGTAATTTTATGACCATAGAATGAAATTAAACTTCATTACTCGATAGGTTCATGACAAATTGCATTCTATGACAAGTGCATAGCATATCGATGAATTGACAAATAATTGTTCTGTCAATCGAAATTAATTAAAAGATTGATTATTGATGATCAGAAAAGGGATTTCGGGTTGACCTGGTGATCAGAAGCTTTCCACTGAATATTGCCGAAAGTATAGCAATTGTCTTATGCATCGCATTCTATCATTCTTTCCTTACATTTAAACTTTCTATACTATTGATTGGTCTTCCCTATTAGAGCAACAATTTATGAAACGCGTATTCAAATCAATGAATTTAACTTTTGTTCGTGATAAGATATAAAAATAATTTTCTGAATTTAATGCTCCTAAATCCCTGCCAATTTTCATAGTCATACACCGTAATGAAGTAATAATTAATTCGCAATGCAAACTCTCATTATATTCTAGAACAGCATTAGATATTGCTGACTGCATTTTCTATTTCTTTTAAGCGACCAATATAGTGTCACAATGAGGTCAGCATCTGAGCACAACATCAATTGGAATTCCTATTTAGTATAGGCCAAACCCAGCGCACATTCTCAAGAATCTAAACGTTACGTTTGTTCAATTTACTAACAGTTTTATACTTACATCAATTCTTATTTTACCAGACATGCACGAACCAAAAGTTCTAACGGTATGCATTCCCTGGGCAAGCGGTTTTATAAATAGCCAATATCCGTCTCCTATGCCTTCCGTGGAACCCTCTTGAACTCTATATAAGTTGTTTTTCGGAAAGGAAAAAGTGAATAAGGGGGATCGCATACGATGGTTGTCTGATATGAACAACGTATGACCGTCAATATATGCCTCTTTCTTTACTATATTATTCATATGCGAATCAACGTACGATTCCAAATCCTTTTCAGTTTTCAGTTTCGGATTTTCTGAGAATGATGTTGTGATGTTTATAATGGGGAGCAATATCGCCTTATCTGCAGGAATAATTATCGTTCGTTCAGCTGTTCCCCCTGTCGTGCCAGCAAGAAACCATACATTTGGATCAATTTGGTTTGCTTTAGCTTTATTTCCTGTGTTATCGTAAGCAGGATTATCGTCTATAGGCATTGAAAGAAACCATTTCCACCATTTAGTTGTCCATTCCTCCCACGTCTTACCAAATGGACGTTCATCTAATTGATAAAGCAGTGCACTTGATTCCAAAATTTCGTTGGTCATAACCCTATAACTCCATAAGAAGCGAATAGTGTTAGGGAGCAAGATAATACGATTGCTTGGAACGGTTTTTCCATCATGATCAATATACCAGGAGGTAATCTATAAGTTTGATTATGATCACAGTATTTAATTTACAAATTACAAATCAAGGATCATATAAAACAAGATTTATGTTTATAGGTTGAGTCCAGGTTATTAAATGGCATCCTTATAATTTGGAAATCCCTTTATTAAAATCCTATAAACTACCTCAGTTTGAAAGTTTGGTTCGACTCCACTAAAATGTATAATATGCTCACCGTCAATGAGCGGACCTAGGAAAGTCCAGAATCCATCAGAAACTGCTCTGGTTGTTCCAGGTTTTATATTCCAGATATTGTCTTGTTCGAAACTTAAATCAAATGGTCCGTAGCGTATACGGTATTGATTCGGATCTTGCAATTTAACTTGGTCAACAGATACCTCAAGGCGAATAAATCTATCAAGATCCTTACCTACGTGTGATAATATTTCCTCTTCCATATTTAAATGCGGAAATTCTGCGAACGAGGATAGTGATGCGATTATAGGAAATAGAATACATTTTCCGCTCGGTATAGTACAAAAACGATTTGCTGTCATAAACTTACTAGTTGTCCCGGCCAGGTACCACACTGGGCCTTCTTGTCCTTTGGTGCAATATCTGCCGTCTTGATCTAGTGCAGGATTCGTGTCAACCGGGATTGACAATAACCATTTCCACCATCTTCCGGTCCATTCTGCGTAGGAAAAGCCGTAAGGCTCTGAATTCGTGCTGAAGATTATTGGAGTATTACGACTCTGCGTGCTATTTGATTTAGAGTCCTCATCAGTCGTTCTAGCTGTGGGAACATTATCGGTATTGTTTTTGTGTACGGGCATCTTTTAGAAAACAATACACTGAAATAAATAAAATACTCTGCAATTGTACAGTGTTAAATTTAAGAATTTTGTCTACATGTAAATAAGTGAATTCAATGCTAAAGCATCACCTACATCTTTATTCTTAACATATTGTGATAATCAAATAATGAATCAGAATTTGCTATTTCAACGTGACGAAGAACCCTTCGGCAAGTCATGGGAAGAATGGGCCGTATCATGGTGCAGATGGATTTTCTCATTTTCAAAGGAACAAAATCCTGCGATCGATAAAACTGGCAAGTATTGTGGGGATGAGCAACACAACAGAGAGGTATGGTTTTTAGCGGGTACTTTTGGGAATTTGGTTACTATAAAACGTAAATGCATTATACCTAAGAAGAGAGCCATTTTCTTTCCAGTACTAGAGAAGGAGGATTCCTTTGCAGAAGATACTGATCTTCATGCAGAATCTGACCTTATTGATCGATGTAAAGCTGCTATAGACAACGTGATCCATATGGAAGCAACTATCGACGGTAAAAAAATCGAACATCTGGAAAATTATCGCGTTCGATCTCCAGTGTTTGATTTGATCTTTCCAGACCAAAATGTATATTATGTTAAACCTGGACTTACCCGTTCCGTATGTGACGGATATTGGCTCTTTATTAAGCCACTAAAAACTGGGACTCACTATATCCATTTTAAGGGCAGAAACTATCTAGCTGAGCCTGTCACAATGTCACATATGAAAAACAACCCTAATTACGAAATCACAGAAAATTCGATTTTTG
Source organism: Nitrososphaeraceae archaeon (assembly GCA_036557905.1). Taxonomy (GTDB): domain Archaea; phylum Thermoproteota; class Nitrososphaeria; order Nitrososphaerales; family Nitrososphaeraceae; genus JARBAU01. Next base: position 13,098 of record DATBGR010000216.1, read on the forward strand.
AAATCAATGTTATATATGAACTAACAATCACAAACTAAAGAAGTTCCTGTGAGTCTAAATCGTGGCGTAGTATCATCCATCAAGAAAATTCTAGACAGCAAGCATTTTGAATTATGATGTGAGGTTTACATAAGGATTGGCTAATTTTTGTCGTTGTTCCTGTCTTAGGCAGGATTAGAGAAAATTCTAAAAAATGCAGACTCTCTAGTACGATCCCTTGTTACGTATTTAGAGGGTAATAAATGCAATGGCTCAATTCTATTGTATATTCCCTTTCTTTACTTCCCTTATTACCAAGTCTAGGTATTTTTTTAAACCCTTTTCATCTATTTCTATTAGAGGTTGTTGTTCCTTATCAATTTCCAGCAAGTTTTTATCTTTTGAAATTTTTCTGACAGTTTTTTCGATTTCACTCTCCATCTCAGCATGACCTATCAAGCGTAACAACCTGGATTCTACAGCATGTTTGTAAATTGATTTGCGCAATTCATTATTTGCAGACACAAGTATTGCTGAATTGTAAATTCCTACCAACATCAGAAAAGATGCCATAACTAATACTGTTATGGTTGCAAGACCAAAAGGAGGATATGGAGCAATAATTTGTGTTGCTGCCTGGTTTGCGGCAAAGATTAAAAAAATACCCCAGCCAGAAATAATCATGAATGTTCTAATATTTTTCTCATATCCTATAGTTCGTGCTATATTCCAGAATGCAATTGCAAAGACCAAACCTCCGATAGGCTTGCTCAGCGATAGAAATGCACCCAGAATAATAGAAACAGTTATCGGGTCGATTGCAAGATAAGAGATTAGTATTTTAGCCAAGAAGAACTGGTAAAAGTAGGTTATTATAAAATAAACAAGTGGTATTAATAAAATAATCCAATATATTATGTCATTGATTAGCCTCTCCCTGTAATACTTCATCAATATGGCAGATGTGACCCATATGCTGAAAAACGACATAAATGAAGAGATTCTATATATGCTATCCAATAGTGGATATTTGCCTCCAGTTATATCTCCAGAACTACCTATATATTCAGCAGCCTGAGGTGGCCTGCTACTGACTTTTGCACCTGTATAGGCACCTGTCATAATCAAGTTAAAAGCTATTATTGACATCGAAATAAAATATAAAAAAACTACGAAACTATGGTTTGATTTATACCAGGACAAAAACAGCAAAGATAACCAGACTAACAAAGCTGCTGCTATTCCGTAACTTGTTGCAATGATAGAAATACTGATTACAGTATCGTAGTAGTTGTTAACGAACTGCTCGAGTATCAGAATACCCATGAAAACCGCTAGAAGCGAAAGCGAAGATAATGAAATTAAGTAGAAAACCTTCGTCTTTCTCTTATCTAATCGGCCTTCTCCAAAGGAACTCTTTACATACTTTATAATTAAGAACTGCAAAAGCAGACACAATGAACTATTGACAGAAAATAGAATTAGCTTTGCTTGTATGGAAATAAAATTTTTATCAATCAGATCATTGATCTTTACGATCGAAGTATCAATTAGTATAGTAACTATTAGAACGGCCATTAGAATAAGAAATTTCTTATTACTAAAAGAGAATTTCGTCTGCTGATGCTGCAACTAATAATTATCAAGCAAGGCGTAGATTATAAGTATAATTAAACGTAATCTTTTTGTATATGGCTTAAGGATTATATCGTATAAGATGATTCAGAGACATATTGCGGTCATTATCGCAACTTCTAGTTTTTCTATTATGCTAATCCTCTCCTCTGCGTTGCTATTGCATCCTGTAGCTAGCGCAGCATCAAACTCTGTGGACATTTATCCACCAGGAGGTAAACCATATGGTTTATCGTATGCTGACCATATCAAAAACTTCTGGAAATGGTCGTTAGCCGTACCAGCCAAGGATAATCCTATAAATGATGAGACTGGAGCAAAATGCACTAATGGCCAACAGAATACGAATTCATCAGTATTCTACTTGGCTTACAATAACGGAGGACTATCTCAGCGAACATGCAAAGTCCCGGTTGGAAAGGCCCTAATGATACCAGTAATGCAAGTGGAGAAGTCTGATAAGGAAGCACCAGGTTCATCAGTTCCGGATTTGGATAAAAGCGCAAAGAAAGATCAGGACAGTGTTAACAGTTTGTATCTTCAAATTGGTAACAAAGTGTATAACTATAATGATCTTGTCAAATACAGAACCCATACTGATGCATTTAACGTTCTATTCCCTGATAAGGCAATTTTTGGGGTCATAAAAGGCGGTCCTTCGAAAGCAGTAGCTGATGGCTTTTATATAATCACTAAACCACTTGCAAAAGGCACTTATCCAGTCCACTTTAAATCAAGTTTACTTTGTCAAGAAGCAGATTGTTCAGAGCCTAACTTTGCTCAGGATATTAAATATACGATAATTGCATAGTAGATAATCCAATAATGTGACTAAAAATTCCGAAATTGCTCACACACTCCTTTTGAATTGGGTCTTTCTTCGACCCATAATTTTATAATGTAATGTTTAAAGCTATCCCAAGCAGACGAGCATATACAATTACCACATCGTTCATGCATTCTTTGTACAGCACTCATTGACACATTCTAACTATCGGAATTTAAATGAAAGTCTTCATATTATTGCAAGCTATTAGAAAGTGTGTTCCCTTTCTAGTAGTCTTATAGATTCTCCGTAGTCGTTCATGTTTAATTTGTATTAAACCAAATTGATGAAGAAAGAATATATATTCTTTGAAAAGTCCATAAGGAATATTTGCCCTATTCAAGATATCTGTTTGTGGTACCCAGTTACCATTCGTAATATTTAATATAGATTCGATTATGTCGAACTTGTCTCTATAACAACGTTGCATTTATACCACGACAGAATTTTCGTTGTAACTATCTTTATTGTGAAGACTGTGGACCAAATTAGATCTAGACATCAAGCTACAAATAAGGACTGCAATTAAGAACGATCTTATAAAGAGAACCACAGCCTGTTTACTGCTGGGCATAACTGGTCTGTCATCTCATAAGGAAGAGTACTATTTATGCCTAACTTAACCACGTTATCTATCAACGATAAAATAGATTAGTAAAATGCGATTTATTCAAAATACGTCATTTATATTATTTTTTATAGAGTGAAGTTTGTAGTTATTAAAGACCAGGTAGATATTTTATGACCTTTGAAACAAACGGTCTTCTGAGCGATATAAAGACGTCTTTTGCTGCAGTAGAATGCTAGTTTGAGTGTCTATTATTACTTTATTTTCCAATGTATTTGCACTTGTGTCATTTCGTTCTGCCTCACTTCACAATTTCTCTAGCGCTTCAGTCTCAATTCTAAAAGTAACACTCTCACTTTTCTTTCGTTTTCATTATTTGGTGAACCGAACTTTCTTTCCTCTAATCAACAGCCATTTTACTACCTTTCAATAAATATGAAAATTGATTTTTCTGTTTATTTTGAGACTTCAATAAACAAACAAATACTGAAATGTCTGATATCTATATTGTCAAGAATTAAAATTCATCATAAACTGCAATAATTTAGCTGCTCTGTAAGCTATAAGAACTTTCAAACATAATCACACAGAGGATCTAGCTTTTCATACATACTTAACTATAACTCTCATCCTTAACTACAGCGACAAGCATTAATAGTGGCGATAACGAGATGTGCACATGCGACCTATGCCAATAGAATCATCTCTGCGTGATTAGAAATGCAGAAACTTGCATCCATTAATCGCCGCATTGGTAATAGGAAGTTATCTATTGTTATTGCGGGTATTATAATTATACTTGTAATACTAGACTTATTTACTACACGTCAGATCTTATATCTTGATAATGCCTCGCAAATAGTGCTTTTTGTACTAACTGCAGGAATTGGATACGGAATAGGATCTTGGATCCTTTTGGGGTTTACAGGAAATATTACCAAAGATCTGAGGGCTAAATCTCGGCTGATCCGAGGCATGCATAATGCAGTTATACTAGTTCAGTTTTCACTACTGGGTATTTTGCTTTATATTTTATACAATAATCTCAGCCATTGTCAAGCATACTTTAGTTTATGCAATGGAACAGAACCCTTGACTTTTTCTCTTAACGCAGCTGCTTCGGTAACAGCAACTATTCCTCTGGGAATACTTGCCTGGAAATTTTTTTCATGGTATATCCAGAACAAGAGAAATTTTCTACTTTTACTCTATGGACTGGCTGCAGCTGCGCTTGCACTATCTATAGCTGGGGATGCATTTGATAAATTACTGCTAGTACAAGTAGTACAAGAAAAATCACCTACTGGAGTGATTCCTCAGTCATCTTTTATTTATGAAACATTTGAAAAATATCATGGGGAAATAGAATATAAAGTTGTAAATCCGCAAACTACGACGCTATATGTAGTACCTTCCACTTTGTTGAATCTATACAACCAAATTATCTATTGGGCTTCACTCTTGCCATACATATTAACATGGGCAGGTACTGCCCTACTTTTGAGTCACTACTATAAGAGAACACGAAAGCTTGACTTAAGGTTCTGGATTCTCCTGTCCGTTCCTTTGGTATTATATTTAATTGGAAGCGGCTTAATATTCTCATTACCGTCAGACATTCCATATCGATTCTATTTTAGACTAATATTCAGAATTGGCACTATTGGAAGTAGCGTTCTGTTTGGACTTGCATTTTATATTATTACACGAAATTTGAGTTCTACTAAAGTAAAAGATTATCTAACTATTGCTGCAATAGGCATTGCAACCATCGGTATTGCAAATGAGGTTTCTGCTCTGCAACAAACATATGGAGTAGCCGCTCATTCGCTTATACTTCTATCATCATATCTGTTTACTATAGGGTTATACTCATCTGCTATCTCGATATCACAAGATAATGAGTTAAGGCAATCAATAAGAAAATCAGCCATCGAGGTAGCTAAATTGGTGGATGTTCTTGGAGCTCCCAAAATAGAACATGAAATACAAAGAAGGGTTCTTAACACGATAAGCAAGCAGCAGCAAGTTCTTAGAGAACAAACAGGAGTTGACTCGTCTCTTAGCGAATATGACATGAAACAATATTTAGGTACTGTCCTAAAAGAAATTAAGGTATTAAAAGATGTTGAGATGATTCTCAATAAGGGAAAGGAGATTTTGCAATATTCGAATGAATTTTTAGTCTGCTCCAGATCTGCTGGCATTCGATTGTTCTATAACAGTTACTTTAATTCATTCCAAATGACAATGGAAAAGCATAGAAGAGATGAACACAAAGGAATCAAATTAGTAACTAGCATAGATCAATCCAGCATAGATATTGTTAAAAAGTTTCTTAGTATAGGTGTCCAAGTCAGACATGTCAAGAATATGCCACCAATAGATTTTGCTGTTTCGGATAAAGAGATGATGACTACAGCGGGGAAAATGGAATCTGAACAAGAGATGATTCAAAGCCTTTTAATAAGTAACGAACAGCCATACATACACCAATTTATATTTATTTTTGAAGAATTGTGGAAGGATGGAATAGATGCTGAAATTAGAATAAAGACCATAGAAGACGGAGCCGATAATGAGGGAAT
>DATBGR010000217.1:0-2542 GCA_036557905.1 Nitrososphaeraceae archaeon
GCTATGGTATTTCCGATAAGTACGGGAGTATTTGTGATAGTTATGTTGGGCGTTGGTCTACTATTCGCGGGTTAGCTATCATTCTATCATTTCTGGTAATGGGGTCTCCCTACGCAGGAGCGGTAGCAGTTTCTGTCTTCGTGGGTATAGCACTGTTGATAATAGGCATAGAAACTACCGTAGTTGGGATTACTGGTAGAAAAGTTCCAATGATGTCCTCAGATATAAGGCGCTAAATTTAGTATTTATCTACCTACACTATTTTATTAAGCGATAAACAAGAATATGATTTCTAGCGTATCATGTTATCGTACTTGAACAAGGTCATCATTCTCTATGAAAAACTGCTTACGTGTCGTGAATACAACAAACTTTGCTACCACATATCGGTAATTCAGACGTGATAGGTGAGTTTGATTACGAAGATAGCGAACGATTGGTAGACCTAATTTCCAAGGCAAAGGAATAGAGAATATAGAGAAATTTGTCTGGCCTGGGGAGATATACCTTCTTCCCAGAAAAAGACGGAATAACTTCAGTCTTGAAAATATTAATCGATAGGAAAATAAGCAAACCGAACGACCATTGAACTCCAGAACCTAAAGGGATATTTTCACCAATCATGAGTTACTGGAGCTTGACGAAACGGTCGTAATGAATACTGATTGACGTCCTGGGCAGGACTAAGCACTATTATTCAAATGGACATTCTTTTTTATTAATGCTGTATTGCTAATAGCCTTTGAATATGTTGCTTTCTTTGTATACGTAGTCTAAATCTGAAAACGAAGACTAGTGCAGGATGCCGCTGGCATATCCTCATTAATAGTATGTCTATTCACTATTGACGTCTAGTATATCTCCCCCTTGAACATACATTGCTGTAATCCGCAAGTCCTCTTTGCCTGCTTTGCTATTGCAGTTATTTTTTGTTAGGCCGACAGGCTTTAAGATTCATTGGCGATAGAACTATACAAGAAAAAGATTTTGTAAATTAACCCTCCCAAAAGATTCCCCAGTACATGATCCTCATCTACGAAAAGAAAATGGAAACCTTATTTTATCCTACAATCAATGCATTAATATGACCAATACTTCTGAACGACAGAGGACATTCAATTATAAAAAAATAACATCTATGTGGGCAGTGTCGTTTTGTATAATCCTACTGATCAGTCTTTCATCCAATTCATTAATAAATGAAAGTTCTGTATCTGCTATTGCTACCAATAACTTCCATAGACCTACCAACGAAATAAACGACGCTAGTAGTAAATGTAATTGTGTAGTGTTTAGGATGGATGATATACAAGATTACTGGCTTAACTCTGTTCAGTCAGCAGTAATGGACTTGTTTATGTCGAAAGGCCAGAAACTTTCTCTGGGGTTAATAATGCATATTGTTGGCAATGATTCTAAAGTAGTAGACAAGATTAAAACAGGACTTGACAAAGGGCTCTTTGAATTAGACGCACATGGTTGGGATCATATCAATTATACTAAATTAAATCAAAATGAACAGAAGCAGTCCTTGTATAATGCTAGTTCGAAAATGGAGAAATTGTTTGGTATAAGAACCGGTTGTATTCATTCCACCATTTGATACTTTTAATAATAATACTATTTCTGCTATGAAAAGAATTGGGATGATGATAATTAGTTCTGGTTTACATGAGGAAAATATCTTTGATCAAAATAGGAGTATTTTTAATGCGAATCATGCAAGCGTCAATAACAACAGCATAATGCCTACTCAGAAATTACTGAATAGTAAAGAGAATAACGTTATAAATAATAATGTTAATAATAAAACGACCTCTGTTGTTTATCATTTACCTGGTACAATATTCTTTAAAGATTTTCAGAATGGCAAATGGGTCAAGACCCCTCTTGTTGATATACTTGGTAATTCTTCAAGTAATATTGCAAAGTATGGATATGCAGTCGTTGTGCTTCATCCACAGGATTTTGCAAATACTTCCAATGGAACAACAACGTTGATAAATTCTGTAAATAACACAGAAGTTTCAGGTCTATCTAAACTGATAGACAGTTTTGTATCAGGGAATGTAAAGATAATGCCCTTTCACAATGTTATATCTTTTTCACCTTGATACATATTTAATTTGTAGATCAGTGACATCAACTGATAATATATCTATGATTTAGGTTTGGGTACAATGCCATGCAATGTACCTGTTGCAGCATCCAAGTCAGAAGAAATGACTGTACATGTTACCTTATTACGACTAAATCCTATTTGAATAGTGATTGTCTAATTCCACTGACAAACTATATGAAGCCATTAGAGTTGTTTAGATTCCTTATACACATTTCTGGGTGAGAAAACATACTTAGAATATCAATTAGATCCAGATGTCTTCTCTAGCCTCAATTTTATATCTTTTCCCCTAATCTGATTGAACACATATTCTGCAATTATTGTTATAAGATAACCAGCTACAGAGATGATGACGATTGTACCTCCTGGAGCCAAATTCATTATATATGAAATAACTATACCTCCGATTACAGACAATAT
>DATBGR010000218.1:0-8740 GCA_036557905.1 Nitrososphaeraceae archaeon
TTTTAAAAGATGCAAAGGATCAGGGCTAGCACTTAGATCAAACTTAAGAGAAGACGGCAAGGAAGCACCGCTTTAGCCTGGTGCGTATAGTGCTGCGCTTCATACTAAGTGTAGGCTGACAGTTCGATATAGGCGTTGAATAAATAAATCTTCATGTTCATGTCAGACCAGCGATGACATACAAGCTCATTCGTTATACTACAGGAACACAGCTCACTTATAGACCAGTTGTGTATCGATAATCGTTAATATGAGAGCTTAAAGATCAGAATAGGGGATGCACATTAAGTCGTCCATACGTTCACGAAGTCACTATCGGACCAGCTTGGGGTTTAGCGTTAGACAGTATGGAGACTAGTTTGATAGACGTCAACGTCAGGAGGTAGCGTCTGTTGTGGCGCGTCGTATCCGCATAGCACCCTTTCTCATATTCTGGGTATATAAGTTACCGTTGATCAATATGATGTTATGGAAAAAATCATAGATATTGTATTTCCGGATCTGGATGATAAAAATGTTAGAATAAAATTAGATGATACACTTTCCCCAAAGACTTTCAAGGCGATATTTGACAATTTGCCAATTGAAGTTAGCATCAAGAAGTGGGGAGAGGAGCTTTATACTGACCGAACTACAATAACTGTCGAACAAGAAGATAATGCAAAGACAGAAGTAAATGAGTTGGATGTTGCCTACTGGCCCGAAGGTAATGCGTTGTGTTTATTTTATGGACCAACTCCCATTAGTAAGAACGGGAAAATACTGGCATACTCTCCTGTAAATATAATAGGTAAGATTTTAGAACCTTCTAATAAACACATTATTTTGAATCAGATTAAGGAACAAGCAAAGGTAATCATTAGAGAGTCTATCTAATTTGTGTAATACAAAATGAAAAGTACCTTAAGGTAACGTGAGGGAGTGCGAACCGTATCTAGAGCCGACGACAGCTTGACAGCACCAAGTATATCAACTTCGTAAGGTCGTGTCAGTATCCCGCCAATTACCTGTTTTGTTCAAGAATTATAAACTTCAGATAAATTTCTAGTTCCAAAGAGTGGCTTCTCACTATTTCTTGGCTTTTTATCTACAAAAATTATCTCTGGCTCGTACTTAGCACGGCCAATGTGCATGATATGAAGGCTACTATAAACACGCTGGATAATATCGTAGTTAAAAGACCATCATACTACATATGTAAAACGAAACAAAACCTTTGTCTTGATAAAGGATATGACTTTCAGGAGATTAAGGATGGTGTTATCAAGAAAGGATACTTACCACATATTCGACATAGAGGAGAACAATCTATAACAAAATGTGGTAATCATCATAGTAAGAGAAGAAGATGGGTTGTAGAAAGAACTAACTCCTGGCACAACAGGTTCAGAAAACTTTTGATTAGATATGAAAAGAAGTTAGAAAACTATTTTGCGTTAGTATGTTTGGGATGTTGCATTATAATATACAGGAGGATAATTTTGGGATAGGCTCTAAGTATGATCAAATTATTCACTCTAGGCTCAGTTTTGACAATAATTCTTATCTCCACAACAGCCATAACAACTGCAGCACTAACAATACTTGGGGGTACTAATACGAGCTCAAGAGATTCAGGTCCAATCAATGCCTATGGACAGACTGGAAGTATGGCTACACTACAAAATATTGGGGCACAGTATGCAGTATTCATAGTTCCAGGAGCATCCCAAAGGACTAACCTTATCCATTATTATCCTCCATTGATCTCCATTCCTACAGGAACGACTGTAGCATGGTTTAACAATGATCCAGAGCAGCCTCATACAGTGACAAGTGGCCTACCAAATGCTACAAATTCTGGTGATATGTTTAATCCTGGCATTATGCCGTCAACGGCAACTCGTTCTTTCAATATACATTCAATAAAGAAGGTAATTTTCCATATCATTGTGAAATACATCCATGGAGAGTGGCAATGGTATCGGTAAATAGTGGGATAGAAAGAGGCAATAACTTTGAAATGTCTTCAGGTGTGGGTCCAACTCTTAATCTTACAAAAGATCTTAGAGCATTGCTTGTTTTTACGCTACTAACAGTGCCATTAGATAGATCAACACCACTTACATACAACGTTACTTAACTAAGAGTAACGATCCTAATAACAAGTTATTTTCAAAGACATTTACTGTAGCCGGTGAAAAACTTCCAGTCGAGCTCATTGCTAGGAGCGACATTAATAAGACAAACATCTATGGACCAGACTTTAGCAGTACTGGCGCATATCATGTTGAAGCGCCCTTTCTTAAGGGTAATGCTGCTTATGATATAAAAGTTGAAATTACGACAATTAATTCAAAACAACCGCAAAATAAGATTTCAGACAGATTTAGTTTACGGACTACGGCATGATTTTCTTTCCACAATTTTTACCACAAATGAACAAGAGTGACATCAAATTGGAATGAAATTGGTAAGGGATGAGGATCGGGAGGAGCAAACTATTTTGTCCTATCATCCTTCCACATGATCTTTTGAATGTATGGCTTCGCTCACTCTCGTCGAGCATAGCAGTTGGAGTCTATCCTGTTTGAAAGACATCTCGCCTCAATGTGCTCTAAGATAACTTCTGAGATAATATGAGTGGCAGAAGGAGAGTGGATAATAAATAGAAAACAATAACAACTAATCCCTCTAATAGTTCTATTAAAGGAACGTCTGATAACAAGATCATAGATAGCTCCCGAATGTTAGATAAGTAACATCTTCCATTGATATCAGTTCTCAAAAACATATACAAGGCATACTGATTAATTTTGTTTGTAATTCAAATTACAACACACATTTCGACCGGATTACGACCATTCATCTCCTGCCACTTTCACTGTCATAAATTATCCAAGAGCTGTCAAATGAGAATTTCATGACTCAAATTCTTCTCTTCTTTAGGCCTTTACTGCCTTTATTACCAAACTAGTGTGCATAGTATGTGAAGTCCATACTGTAGGCTTGCCTTAATACTCTTCGTCCTTGAGCATTATTACGGTTGCCTATTTTCCTTTAGATAATGGTCTATGAGATTGGCAAGTCATCCTTACTGGCCCAGGAATAAATAATAGATATCTTAAATTTGCATTCTCCATCTTGTGAATGCATACAATCAGTAGTAGCTGCACGTATACTAGGAAGCATGATATGGCACTGTTCTGTTGTTGTTCGAGTCCCAAGTATTATCCAGTAAGAAAGGGAAAGGCCAAGTCTTATTTTACTGTGGAGGTGAGAGATGCGAAGTTTTCTTTGATGAATCTCTTTAATCTTTGTGCATTCCTATTGCTCACATATATATCGTCATTGAATACATCCTTTTTGCCCCGAGATACTCTTATCTTGATAGTAGATAAGGAATCTTCTTGTTCTTGTGGGTTGGATGGAACTATTTGCAGCATTAATTGTGGTCCCTTAGCCATCATGCCTTTTACTCCTTGAGCATTGAGAATGTAATCATCATCACTATTTCCATCTTTAATAGGTCTAACGAATTCTAAATTAAACCTGTTAATCGAATCTTCTATCATAAGTTTCAGTTTATCGTCTAATTCGTCATTTTCGATCTTCAAAATGTATTTCTGAAGGCCTTCGATTTCAAGTACCTTGCCGATAGGAGCACTTTTATCATATCTTTGGCTTTCTTTTTGCCCTTGTTTTCCAGCCCAAATCATTCCTTCCTTAGCTACAGTTATTGTAAATTTCCCATTATCTCCAGTAGCTCTAAGATGCGCATCAATTACACTTTGAAGTTCGTCAGTTGTCATAGCCTTTGTAGGACCTCTAAACCATTGGTTTGATGCTTCCTCAAAGTCCAGCAATCCACTATAATGGACTAGATAAGATTTTTTTGCATTCCATCTTCTAACTAGATCATACGTATCAGTTACGCAGATCATTCCTGTTTCAGGATGGGGATTATAACTTTGGGTACCTAGAATAAGTAGATCTGGGTTCCAAAACAAATTTTGATTTGCATTATGTAATGAAAGAAAATCCCATCCAATTATTATTTTTTTATCTAGCATTTTAATTATGTAGATGACAGTGCCTGGTGGAGAATTATCACCGTGATTCGCCGAAATTGGCATTACTGAAAATGGACCTATTTCAAAAGTTTCGTTTGGTTGTACTATATTGAATGATACTCTATTATTAGTTATTTTTTCAGATAGTTGTGGGAACTTTTTGATAATTTGATCACGGCATTCCATAGTACAGAATATTTTCAAATTCTTCCCTCTTGACTCATCTACCTCCTTAACTTTGTGTACCAGAATAGGCAGTTCCTTAATATGATCGTCATCTGAATGAGTTATTAGTAGAGCATCAGGGTTAAATGATGATGACGATGATGACTTAACCCCGAGTTCTGAAGCACCTTTCTCGATACTCTTGACTATGCCTTGACCTACATCAACAAGCATATGAAAAATTTGTTGGTCTGGTTTAATTTTAGCAAATAGTGAGCAAGAGGTGTTTGTACTTGTACCTTGTAATCTTACCTCTGCGGCTCTCTCTGTCTTTCCTTCAACGCCTAGTGTCGAAATATCCGGAAGTGTGCCATTAATCCTTACCATTAGCTGCTCTTGTTCTTGTTCCACAATCGTTTTAGTTGAAGTTAACATAATAATTTCTCTAACCCTCTATGATATGTATTAAATTATATATATTGAAGTTGTTTGCAGTGCCATGCAGTGGGATCTTACTACAAATATCATGGGTAAATTCTATTGCATCGCATCAGGCATACATGTAAATTCTGCAATCAATTAGTACCTGTGATAATGAAGATAATAGTGATAATTATATCAATTCAAAATACAACATGATAAGGTCACTGCATATTCAGTTCATTAAGTAATTGCCAGAACTTATCAATACTGGAAGCATTTGATGTTTGTCTTCTTCTCCGGTATGATCCCCACAGCAACAACGCAACTTGTGAATGAATATTATTTGTCAATTCCAAAATCTTAACTCTTTAATTCAGAAATAGCTTTGTCAAGTTGATTAGCTGGATGGATTTTTAGACAATAATTCTGAAAAATACTGAATTCCAATATCACTCGCTCGCAAGAATAGAAATTCATCCGAGACTGCAATAATATGATTGCACTGTACCTCACAAGAATCCTAGACCTTTTATAAATAATTCATCAAGTATAATCGGTAGTTATTCGACTTTGGAAACTGATTAACTATGCTTAAAATGAAGAAAATCTTGGTTGTAAATGATGAATCTGATATTTGTTTAACATTAGCGAATGTTTTGGAAGGCGAGAGATTTGTAGTTCATACGTTTGATGATCCCCTTTTGGCATTGGAGAATTTTAGAAAGGATTCATACGATCTTTTGATTATTGATATCAAAATGGAAAAAATGAATGGTTTAGAATTATATAAAGAAATCAAAAAGATAGATAATGAAGTTAGAGTATGTTTTCTAACAGCGAGTAAATTTAACTATAAAGCATTTAAAGATGTTTTAAGTGATCTTAAGGAAAATCAATTTATTCATATACCGATTCACAACGAAGAGCTGATCAAAATAATAACTGAATTAACAAGTTAAAACCGTATCACAAAATTATGTTGACCCCCATTACAATGGTAGCATCAGGATTTAGATAACGAAACTCAAGGTTAGTGGAGTAAACTCTTGATTTGAGGAGAAAAAGAGCCTATCTTTTTGTATCTCACCAAAATCTTCTCTTGTTGCCCTGGTCTACTAGCGATCTCAAGAGGAAATGGACAAGATATGGTTCATGTAATAGTGAAACTGAAATGCGATAGCGATAGTTGTAATAGTTTCATGTGCATAGTATGTGAAGTGCACATTTAATCCAGAACAATAGTATACTCTGTAACAGAACACGCAATGGTCGGGTGGATAAATCTAATCCAACATAAAGACACCTTAAATCAACTAATCTGCAATGCATTTTCTAGATTAGCTTTTCTAAATCGTTGCTACATTGAACATCTCAATAATAATTTACCCAGTCGTAGCATCAAAGCGATGACTCTTCAGAATGCAGTAACTGGTAAGGAGTCTTACTATTAATCCTTACATACGCCGTCATAGTACATTGACAGAAAAATCAACGAAATTAAAATCCAGCACTCTAAACCAACATGCTGGATGGACCGCAAATAGCAATATGGCTCAGAAATATATACATTATTTTGGAAATGAGTCTTCTGAATCATTACTTGAGGCATATGGCATAGTTACTAAAAATAATATTCCAATTAATACGCTAAATCCAAAGATATGTCCTAATTACAATGAAGTAAACACACAGGACGCTAGGTTCTGCAACAAATGCAAAATGATAATGAATTATGAAGGGTTTCAAGAAGCATTTGTCACAGAAACAGAACGAAGATGAGTTAAAGACAATGAAGGAACGCATGACCAATATTAAAAATCTTCTTGTTGTGATTCAACCATTTCTGCAAAATATAAAACCGGAAATGCTGGGCAGATTACAAATAACTAAAAATAATGAACAAATAAGTTACGATATTAGGCATATAGGGGATAGCTCAGCTGTCTTTTGAAACGCCCTGATGAGAGAGCTTGTATTGCATGGTTAGCTGGAGGTATTTTCTTTTGTTTGTCTAATTCTTTTTTAAATTCTTTTGTTAATGAATAATATGTATAGCCATTCCTCTCCTTTTTTTTCTTTAATACGGCTCTAATACTGTACAAATCCGTTAGATGAAAAGACAAAGTTGCGGAAGGGATTTTACGGGATAAGTATGAGTTAATTTCTTTTTCAATTTCGCTATATCTTAAAAGAGAAGGATATTTTTGTTCGAGCATCTCTACTATAGCACAGTCCAGCTCATGTTTGTAATAATATTCTCGTGTATACAACTTCAATTGTTTTAAAAACCTATTTTTATAAATACTAACAGGATTTTAAATCTTGTCAAAAAATCAAAAAATAGTAGCGGGTATTTGCGTTTCAAGACGTCTTAAAGAGATAATAGACGATAGACGGGGATACGTTCCAAGAGGTAGATATATTTCACTAATACTCGAGCGACATCTACACAATACACTATGCGAAAATCAAAATTGCGTCAGAAATCATGAGCAGAGTAAATTGACTGATTTGCCACAACATAAGTCAGATAACCCCTCAGTATTTCCATTAAACGATTCATAAATCAGGTGATTATTAATGATTGTATGTAAAAGTATAAGTGACGCATCAAAAGGATATTCAATTTTATGCTATATTGTAGGCTGCAGTAAAACTGTAACTACCTCTATTAAACTACCCCTTAATGAAAAGTTCTATTGTATAATCCCAGTCTGTGATAGCTGTTTATCGAAATATGTAGCACGAAGGTGCCAATCACAATGACTCCTATAGGGAATACCTCCAACCTAGACAACGATAATTCTAAGGAAGAACTCAGAACCAAAACTTACGAAATGTTGTCGACAGAGTTTCAAAAATTATATCCTAAAGCAGTTAGAGCATACCAACTAGTGGCTCTAATGTACAATCGGCTCACACTAATAGAAAATCTATCCGACAAAGAAGCTAGGTCGAAGATAATAAACGATCATAAGCATATTCCAGGATTCAGTGATAGAAACGTAAGACGATACTTACCCTCAAATAATCCAAAAGTTCCTCATCGGGTTAGGCCATCATGGCCTAAAAATAGTATTACTAAAGATATGAGGCATACAAAACCAAGTATATCTGAACATACACAAGCTAATAATACTGGATTAAGCAACAATACAGAACGGGATAACGTAGAATCAAGTAATGTGTTTACATCTACCCAAAGAAGCCCTTCACCAACTCTTCAAGCAGAGAAGCTTGTACAGTCTATATCCAATTCCCACATTTGTCCTGAATGCGAGAAGCAGGTTGTCGAATGTGACCAGAAGCTACGAATGCTAGAAGAGGCATTAAAAAAAGCAACATTACTCTTGACTGCAAACGATTTATATAATATGTCCAAGTCAGAGACGGACATGTCTATATCTCCAGCAACTGAAGCTGATCTAACCGAAAGTGATGTTTTGGATTTTGAGTTTTCTTTTCCATTCAAAGAGCTTGATTTGCTCATGACTAATCTGAATGTAGATGATAATGTCTGGTTCAGCGGCAAGATTTGCAGGAATAACGGAACTGTTCTCTCCCATAAGATCGGAAAGATTGAGAGATAGATGATGTCAAGTTTGAACGCAGAAAACTAATGCAATAGAGGAACCTGTGATGAATTTCTGAATAATGAAGCTAAAAATACATCAATCCAGAATAATGAAAGTGAACCACTAGCGTTAGTAGCACATATAATATAGCGCAGAAATTATGTTAGCGACAATCAAATCATACAGCTAGCTACTCAAAAGTACAAAACAAAATGTGGAAAAGCATCACCTGGCGAGATTTATTAGATGCTGGACTTGTTCAACACAAGAAACGAGCACAGGACACACTTAAATATAATCGAGAAAAAGGATCCGCTACAATGAGCGGATATGGTAATACTTTAAGATTAAAGGAAATGTGGTGTGAAGTTCATAGGTTGTAGGACCATACACAGAGAGAGACGGGCTGGCAGCCTGTTTGTTTTGTCTATGGTCTAAAAATGGAACGAACATTAGCTACGTCTAATCTTTTTAGTCAAAGAAAGGAAGGGGGACGTTTAACAGACTCTGGCAGAGTCTTTCAAT
>DATBGR010000219.1:0-5967 GCA_036557905.1 Nitrososphaeraceae archaeon
TAAATGCTAATCTAAATTCTATAGAACATCATTGTAAATATAGTGATCTCATTCAACATAAGGAAGCAATCCTAAGAATATTGCAAACAGAGAATTCAATAAAGTCAGTTTCTGGTTCAAATTCAATTCTAACAACTAATCGATCAGCAGGGGATTCAGCGGCGCCCATCGTCATTATAACAAATGTGGACTATTCGAATGAGTGCGACTAATCAGCCTGTCATAGAGATACAGGTGAAAGCTGAACAGCAATCAAAATACACCAAACCCGAAGGAAACAAAAGAAATACACTGTGGTAGAAATACGCGTCTTGACTAAATATGCCTAGACAACTAGTTAACCGAGAAGAGGAAGGAAAGGGGATAGTCCAAACAAGTGGCGCTATTTCGATGATTAATGAATTAAACTATAGTGTCAAGTCAATAACTGGCCACAATGTCTACAACGTCATTGCAAGCCAATTTGGTTGGGTTTGTTCATGTCCAGATTATGCGCGCTACAATGCCAAGTGTAAGCATGTATATGCAGTTGAATTTTATCCCAGTCAAAGCGCGACATTTTAATGCATTGAATTATGCAGCTAGACGAGCTACCATTTCTTCTATTACCAATAAACTATCTAAAAACTCTAATCCTCGTCCAGTTATCTAGGAAAATATATCTATCTAGTAACGTTATCAAATATACCAGCTTAAAACCTATTCTGGAATGAAGATCAAATGTATGGACTGCAGTACAGAAGGCTATAAAATAAGCATTTCTATTCAGAGTCGAGCCAAATACGGGACTTCAGCTAATGTATTCATAAAAAAATTTTAGGGGTAGAGCTTTCTTTACAAGTAGCGCTGCCAAAGCGGCTACTATGCCAAAGCGGTTGGTAGCAAAGGACAGAAATATGCAAGTGATATTAGGCTCAGGACTTTTACTCTTGAACTAGTTACTTAGAGATGTACATAACGGAAAGAGGAGATAGGCATTTGTTTAACTATAAGAACCATTTAGAGTGTTTGAAAAACGAGTGGTTTTTAGACTCTCTAAGAGTCTAGTCTAGTCGTTAGTCACGAATGTGTTAGTCCAACCATTGGTATAGAACTATCACAGCCAGGATGGCAACGGCGATACTTGCAGAGAATGTTACGTAGGCAAGCCATCTCCTTGCGCCACGGTGTTTCAATCTTCTCAACAACCAATCTTCCGGTGGTCGTTCGACACCAGGATGCCGTTTACATTTCTTATCCCAGTACGTCTCAACGTCTTTATGCAATCCAACAGGAAACATAAAGTCATCCTCCAACTGAAATCCGTTTTTTCCTTGTAGCTCATTGAGGACGTCTGATATAGTATCCATATGTACTCTTTTTTTTATAGTTTCTATTGTTAATGCAAATAGAAAAAATGAGCCGACAACAAGTAAGACAAATCGTGGCCAGCCTAACAACCCTGGCTGAAATGCGGCTACAACAACGCCACCCATGATTGCTACAGCAATAGTAGGTATGCCCCATAATATACTGTTGAATTGTCTCCAATCCTCAGAGAGCTTATTGTACTGACTTGTTTTCGCATCGTCCTTAGAGGAGGACATCTAGATACCGCCTTTCAACCCATCGATATTTGCGTTAAGATAAATCATTCTATAAAATAGCATATATCAATATATTTTGAGTCTAAATTCCCTGCTTCTGCAAATGGAAAGCGGCAGCAGCGCTTGAAATCTTGGATAGAATTCTTCCAGATAAAATTTTTGTTCCGGCAAAGCATGCAAATGTCAGAATTAAATTAAGATCAAGAAAGTGTAAGGTATCCAAGATAGTTAAATCTGCAGGTTTCATTCGAAATATCTTAAGTATAGACCCTATTAATAACCCCTTTAATAAATAAAATAAATCAAATCGTCTTGAATGCAAATTTTATAGACATTGTTCGGATGTCATAGTAACCCATTTGTGTTATCAATTTTGACAATTCCTTGTACTTTAGCAATTTCTTTTTCTTCTAACATAAAATTAGTGGTTAACAAATATCAGAGTAATATAACGTACGACATATTACAGTATTTTATCTCTCTGATACATGACTGAGTTTAGAATTCCCCGAAAATTACGACATGCAGCAATACAGAATTGCCTTGATCATAATAGGTCTAATTTTGAAAAAAACAAGGATCTTTCAAATCTCTTAGAACAGATAGGGGAAAAGTGTGAAAGAGAAATCTATGGGGTATTGGGCTCTAAAGCTAAAGAATACATGGCGTTTCGTGAGAAGAGAAAGGAAATTGCAAGGAAGATGCTGCCTATGTTTACAGCTACGCCCGATGGGAGGAGGATTAAAAGCGAGTTTCTAAAAATGATGTTAGTTGAAGCAAATAAATTTGTTAATAGCAATGGTATTAATCCTGATGATGTTAAATCAATTGTAAGAAAATATCAAGAAGAATCTCGATCAGTTATTGACAAAATTAGAAATCAAGAAAGAATATTGGACATTGATCATATTCCTTCAGATACTCTAACGACAGAACCTGTTAGCCAATGGACTTACCTTTATCCGCCCTACTACTATAGCTACGGAGACCGATATGAGGATGATAGTGGAGAAGGCATTTTTTTGAAAAAGGTGGAACATTTTGAAAACTATATGACAGGAGATATTTCTTGTGAAAGTCGTGTTGCTATCTATGACCCAGATGGGGATGCATCGTGTTCTACTGAAGCGACAAGTGCACAATTGATCAATTTTCAAATGCCATCTTCAGGTAGATTAGATGTCTGGGCATATCTAGAATGTGTAAATTCCAGCTATTCAGGTTCCGTAACTGATTGGGGCTTTTTTTGGTCTGATGCTAATATTTCACAACTTAGCAGGTTCTTTATTGCCATTGGGGGCGGCCCTGATCTAGATTACAAAAACTTCAATTTGTTATTTTATCAAAGTGGGGAAAAGGACGATGATTGGAGCGGTATTATAGCACAGCCTGGAGAATATCAATATTGCCATTTTATTTCAAATTTTGATCTTTCAGCTGGAGACTGGGTTCTTATGAGAGTTGGTATTACTGATCTCCAAGATGCTGTAGTTGATGATGTGGGACCTGTTCTTGAACTTGTAAATAGTTGGATTCTAAGAAAGGTGGCGATAACTGCAATTCCTTCATAATAATCTCAACTATTTATTTTATTTCGGACAAATCAGATATCAGTAGGTTTGCTGTTGCTAAGACTGTTAATAATAACTCATCTCTTACTGTGATAGATCTGAATGGTCGATGGGCAGCTGGTGATAACCATAGTGCAGTTATTTCTCAGTCAGCCACAAATCTCACTATTGATATGTCAGCTTTTCATCGTCCTTCTGCCTATGGCTCAGTACTCAACGACTCCACTATTGCGGTAATCTTTCCGGATGATGAGAGTTTTAATGGTAAGCTTGTACCACCAGATAAAATTGAATGGTCTAATGGCTCAGTTGGAGGAAGACGAGTAACTAACTTTATTCTTATAGATCCATAACACCTTATGTACATGAGAATTTGATAAGGCTTGATTACCTTCTCACACTGGCGTTGAAGATGTAGGTAGGTTAATCCAGATTAATGGGATTCAGGATTCAGTATAAGTCCGATCGGAAAGTGCTTCTAGATACGATAGTCAGCATGCCATATTATAAATATTGTCGAAAATGAGACATACTAAGTTTAGATGAGCGTTCGATATATAGAACACTTTGTAACTAAAGCTACGGCTCGTGCCATGTCCTGCCTACCTTTAGAGTACGCTAAGTTAATACATGGTTGTTTATAACTAGAATATTAAATGTTTTCTTAATACAAGGTTAACAATTCGTTAATCATATTTTGCTGCTGCAATACTAAGAGCGTAATTAATGATTCTGCTGAATAATACTCACCTTTGGAGCTAGTAGCTCTGATGTGGTCTTTATCGTATCCACATTCCGAGAGCATCTTATCGAAGAGAAATGAATTTTTTCCCTTAGAGCATGTCTAAAGTCTTTCCATAATTCAATCTCTTTAGATAAGATATCAATATTGCCATCTTCTTCATTTTGAGACACTTTCACTATTATGAGTCTACAATTTTTTTAACTTTAACAATAAACTTATCTCGCTCATTACCTTATCAACATTAGAAATTATTCTGCTGATGAATCCTATAGCACAATCAGAAATTGGTTAAATAAACGCAGCCAGTTAAGGAGATTAGACTTTCATCCTAATTATATAATCAAATACAATATTAATTCTGCAAAGAGAGGTGGATATCTGCCAATAAGTCTGGAAAGCCTAAAGATAGAGAATAAGTACTCGTATAATATCTTGGCCAAAACATAGGATCTGAAATTAGGTGCTGTAGAAGCGTCACATAAATCATATGTTAGTTAGATCTAATTTCGTGGTCTACCACAAGATTATAAAATTAATTAGGGTCACAGATTTGCAGTCATTGCGTGGTGTACACAACCATCCATGCAGATAGGAAGCCCAATGCATTCATGACATCCCATACCTGTAATAGCATGGGCTTGTATTCAATCTGTGCCACCTCCTTTATGGAAAGGATTCGGTAGAATAGAGAGTTAATTGACCAAGAAAGTCCCAAAGTAGGACTAAACAATTGCATCAGCAATAAATACTGTCAAATAGGTTCGAACTACATAGCATTAGTTTAAGCTATGAGATAGTTCAAACCGTAGTCAGTGCTTGATCCAAAGAGGAATACTCGGCCTGAGTATGCAGGAATTGGTAATATTGGATTCATGCTTAGGTCGATTATTGTTGGGGAAGTTGAATTTGGATTGCTGTACAAGTCAATTATGAATTGGAACTTTTGTGGTTCTTCTCCCAATGCGGATGAGATAACATTCTGAGCCAGAAAGTCTTTAGCATACTGCGTATCCCAATTAACCGTAATAACACCATTTTCAAAAATTCTATATCTTAGACCAGTAGTCTGATCTATTAATTGTTGAGTTAATGGTTTTCCAAGTCTAATCTGTTGCAGATCTACGAACGCGGCTTTGAGATCTATACATGCGAGTGGGATCTCCTTACACTCGGGCGGAAGATCTACGAAGGCCGGTGAACCATACCAGGTAAAACCAGCAAGGCGAGCATTACAATAAGTTAGGAAAGCATTGTCTCGCACAGAATAAGGCGGTGTATTTATGATATTAGTTATGGTCAGTACTTGCTTACCTTGTGCTAAGTAGGGTTGTAGCATTACCCCAAATTCATCCCATGTTATATTTGTGTAATTCCATGTCTGTTGTCGGTCTCCATAAATAATATAACTTTCGATAGTATCTGCATCAAGATACTCTTGAAATTCTGGCGGCGAGTTCCCGCCCAAATTCAAGGGATCTCCAGAGTTACCAATAATAAGACCATTACTACGATAGTTCTTGACTGTTTTACGTACCTTCTTCAGCAAGAGAGCAAAAGCTTTGTTCTGTGACATCATAGCAATATTATCAGGATCATTTCTCGAATAACCATAAATGTGGGGATGTGGAGCATAGCATCCCTCACGATTCCTTAATACATCAACGAAGATGCCATCTGCTCCTTGTTGCATTATATATTCTACCCAATTTATCATCATCACATGATAAGTCTCTACATTAGGGCATACAAGTTTAGGTAACTCCGGAAATTGTACCCCTACACCATCGGATAAAATATTGCCAGTTTCGGGGTCTACGAAGGGATATAATCTTTCGTTTCCGTCTTTATCCAATTCAAAGAGGTAGTGGTGGTTTTTCCATTCTACTCCTTCATATGTATTGGACTGGATTGGTCCAAACGTGCACAGGTCCGGTCCCATGAAAAATACAACATATGGAAAACAGCGGACGCCCATTGAATGGCATCTGTCTATAAATCTTCTGTCAATTGGACAATGCGTAGTGAAACTCTCTTTTGTCTTAGCAATTGTATACCAATCAAACTG
>DATBGR010000220.1:0-6614 GCA_036557905.1 Nitrososphaeraceae archaeon
TAGAAAATAGAGGAATCCGCGCATGCTTCAAAACACGGAACATAGTATCTGCAAGTCTAACGTACCTTGATTCTTTCAATAGATTATTGGTATTATACTCTTACAAAGCTTTGACTGAATGATATGATTTCTACAGAGCCAGTTAACTATTGTGGAATATGTACACATTATGGCTTTCTGTACCTTCTGTGTGGCTATCTTACTGATACAAAAACGTATGTCCATAAGTCAAGTTACCATTACTCAAGTCATATCGTACAAGGGAAAGAATGGTGTGACCATTTGAAGGAGGTTGACGCTTAATAGAAATGTCGTCACCATTTGAAGGCGGAAGACGAGGAGAGCGGGGCTACCAACTCGCAGAAACATTCAACTGACGCAGGAACTCATACTGATGCAAGTCACTGAACTTGTTGTTCAAGATCAGAATTTAATGTTACGGATAGGACGTAGTGATGACGAGTCAGGTAGTCTGCTAGTTCTTTGTAATTTTTCCTAATGAATCTTCATTCAGTATCTGTGCGACCATGATACAGAGTATTCTTATTTTTATATAAGTTGGATAGTAACCTTCTCGTAACACACTATGGATAGATTCAATTTTATTGTGATTATTCTCTTCAAACTAGAAAATAATAAATAATTTACTTCGAATGCTCAACCATGGGCAAATTTGATGATTATGCAATTATCAAAATTCCAGAAGAAGTAATTTCAAAGATGAATGCATGTCCAATTGACTCTTCTTTTAAAATCCTAGGACAAAAATTCATGATTCTAATTCTTAGAGATCTCATACTGTTTGGGAAAAAAAGGTTAGTAATCTATTTAGTAATCTATTAGAATCAGTCGAGGGAATTAATAAAAAACGCTCTCAATAAGACTAAAGGAACTTGAAAATGGTGGTATAATTAAAAGAAGGGTTTACAACGAAAATCCTATCAAGGCTGAATATCTTATCACCAAAAAAGGAAGAATGTTACGTCCTATACTAGAGCAAATGGCTGCATTTTCTTTATCATATTGTAGTGATACCGTTTTTGAAGATAAAAGACCAAGATCCTTTAAAGAAATTGTAGGAAGATCTCATTCCTCTCTTTAATAATGAAAATTATTAAATCCATCTGCTCAATCTATTTGAGAGATCCATTCAAGGATATGATTTCCTACGCCTTCAGGATTATCCTCTTGGAGGTAATGTTATCCTCTTGGAGGTAATGAATACCTGGCCCTATATCCTTGACTAATAAATGTGGAATTTTTTCTTGGAGCCATTTAATACGTGGTTGTGGTATCACTGCTCCTGGACTACCCTTTATTAGTAGCATAGGAAACTTGAAATCAGAAAGTGAAGTTTCCAACTTTTGAATTACTGTGTATGTTTCACCTTCCACATTAGGATCTAAAGGTAGCATTTCAGGAAAACGTCTAATCGGTTTTCTTGACTCAACTGTTGGAAAAGGGTCGCGGTAGTGCTTCATGACTTCCTCTGACATATTCTGTTTGTTAAATACTGCTGATGGTAGAACCTGTTCAACAAATACATTCTGGACTTGAATTAGGTCGTAGCCCGACCGTTTAGTCCTAAATTCTTGAAGCAGCTTTGCAAAATCAGGTGAAAAGTCATTTATTGAGACTGTGAAAGGAAAGGTTTCCATGAATGCTATTCCTTTAATGTGTTCTTGATTATTGAATGCATACCAAAATCCCAATACTCCACCCCAATCATGTCCAACTATAATTAGATTTTTATTAATAACACCAAGTTGCATTCCATCAATGAATTCTTTGACATACTTGAAATGATCTTGAAAATTGTAATCTATGTCTGGCTTGTCTGATTTTCCAAACCCTATAAGATCTAATGCAATACAATGATTATTGCCTGAAGCAGCTACAATAAGTATGATTTTTCTCCATAGATAAGAGGAAGTTGGACAACCATGCAAAAATAATACGGTGTTGGCACCACCTTTCCTTCTTCCACATAGTGGATCTTCGATCCATCTACGTCTAGATATTTGCTTTGAAAAGGAAAATCAGCCTTAACAACCATGAGCTCATTCCTTATCTTCGTAGTTAATAAATCTACATCTGTTCCGTTCTGTCTACTAAGGAACTCATTATAAATGACGTTCTATGACATTCTATATGTAATTAGAATTGAATCGAACTGAACACGTATTTCTAGTCCTAAGAAGAAACGAGAAAATTTAGTAATGATTATGACGATAAGACCTAGAATTAAAAATCGAAAAGTAGCAGAAATCTGTTCGTCTATCAACTGAAGAGACTCTTGAGATCCTAATCCTATTATATTGTCGCACTACCTCACCAATTATATTCATAGAATCTAGAAATACTTTTGAGGGTTTAAGTAACAAGATATTAGCGGAAAGACTAAAGGAACTTGACAGGACAAGCATACGATTCTTCATTCATGTTCTTCCTCTACGAATTTAGTGCAATCACATTCCAAACAAAATTCTACCGGTGTGACCTCTCCTGTTCTTTTATTTGTAACAGCTGAAGACATGTGATATAGTTTGGGATGTCTGCACGTGCAAACTATCGCTTCACCCATTTTGATTTAATTCTAGTATATACTCTAGTTCGTTCTTCTTCTTGACCTTCGGTATCAATTATCTATTGATGCTGTTCCAAGTATGAAGAGCATGCTTTGTAACTACTTTTCTAGGCTAGTAATAATAGTAAAAACACATACTCATAAATCAATCAACAAATTAAAACTGTTATTATATAGATTAATCATCATGGATCGTAGACCAACAACAACATTCATCTAGGGAACAATGAGGGCAATTAAATGAGGACCTACTTACCAAACACTCTTCTGGGTAACAATTACAATCCATACATCTAATTTTCATACACTACTGTGTTTAATACTCGTGATATTATAATTTGTTTATCTGACAAGAAAAGAAATCCTACGTTAGATTGAATAAATCTGATAAACAAATGACTCCTAATACCTGATAATCGTAGTATTTAGAATCCAAATAATAATTGCGAATTACAAATAAAGATAGAGATTATCTCATCTATTGGCTATTACTTAGATTAGCTATTGCTTATAGATATACCGTTGTGATCGCCTTGAATTTAGTTGCGATATTGGAACATTTGCGCCACAATTGTCTTTGTTTACATCTGCCAGGCTCTGACTGTTAATTCCATCATGGCATGGCATGGCGTGGCGTGGGGTGATGATGATCTTCGATTTCATATTAGTAAACTCAAACGGGTATACATATCAGATAATAAGCAAATTACTTTTAACACAATCAATATAGACTAAAATCATGACGCTGAAAATTTTATTTTCTGAAATCTGGAAAATATCTAGTTCAAAAATATATTCAAGTTATGAGGAGCTTTAAATTTAGCCATCTCATTAGGAGTTATCAATTATCATGATGTCAACAAATCCCCTTTGTAAGATGCTGAATATTCGCTACCCAATTATACAAGCAGGTATGGCAGGCTCAACTACTCCTGAATTAATAGCAGCGGTATCTAATGCAGGAGGACTCGGAATTGTTGGGGCTGCTAGACTGACGTCAGACCATCTTCTAGATATGATTTTGAAAATAAAAAAGCTCACTACTCATCCTTATGGTGTTAACCTGCAATTGGCTCCACCAGACGTAATGAAAACAGATGAAAATGTAGTTGCGACAGTTCAACAGTTCTTGAATACCAATTTCCGCCAGAATATTGGACTAAAACCAAGATCAGGCCAAAACATAGCTTTATCCCCTTCGAAGTTATCTGAACAGCTTCAGATAATTCTTGAACGAGAAGTGCTATTCTAAGCTTTGCAATGGGTGATCCAGCAAAATTTGTCAAGCAAATTCATTCGTCAGGAGCCAAAGTGATGTCTATGATTACTACTGTCGAAGAGGCTCTCGTGGTAGCTAAAAACGGAACTGACATTATTGTAGCACAGGGCTCGGAGGCAGGCGGGCATAGATCTACCTTCAATGTAGATCCGGAAAAAGACTTGCCTTTAATCGGAACCATGGCTCTGGTTCCACAAGTTGTGGATGCCCTTAAGAAGGATGGAAAAGAAGAGTTACCTGTAGTAGCTGCTGGAGAAATAGCTGATGGTCGTGGATTATTATCAGCTTTAGTACTAGGTGCATCAGGGGCTTTAATTGGAACTCGATTCTTGGTGGCACGAGAAAGTGGTGCATTTCAAGCATATCAAGAACGATTGCTTTCTTCGAAAGAGACTGATACTACGATAACAAGAGTGTTCACTGGTCGTCATGCACGTGGGGTATGCAATAATTTTATGGAAGAATATTTGAAATCAGGCCTAGTCCCGTTGGCATGGCCATTCCAGGCTTTGGCTGCTGAAGATATCTATCTATATTCACAGACTCATTATAATGCAGATTACTTTCCACTATTAGCCGGCCAGGAATTGCGATTGCTCAAGAGTGGTCAAAGCGCAACAGAGATAGTAGAAGAGATAATATCAGAAGCAAAAGAATTTCTACCAGAATTAAATAAAATTGCGATGACTTAAGGCATGGCATTATAACCTAGAATTATCAATATTGAGAGGATAGGCTGATCTGGCTAAGATGAATAATTCCATCCAGAGCAGCCAATATGATATTGCAATTATGATGTGTATCAAAACACTATAGTTTTGGATAAAGTTTGTGAAGTTTTTATACCTGATAATTTGTATCCAGGTTCAAGATAATAGAATTTTTCCATCATACCAACAAGTAAGTTACTATAAAAGAATCTGTTGTTAATGCTAGTATTGCAGTTATCGAATCAAATAGCATACGAAAGTTTATGACCATCATTGTTATTTTTATGTATTAAAAATAATACAACGCATTTCTTTTATTTTACGATGAATGAATGATATATAATAGCAATATGACAATGTAAGACATAGAAAACACACTTCTTAAATGATGCAAATTTTCTTCATATGATCGAGGTGATAAGTGCTCGCATATGGAATGTCCAAATTGTTTGCATCAAATACAAATAATGCAAGGTACAATATTGATATCGATTTCTGTTCCTCTTGTAAAGGAGTGTGGTTAGATTGAGGAGAGATTGATAAATTAGTTAAAATTCAAAGCTGATATGAAGATGAAGAGTATAACAGAAACCATTATAGAAAATCAGAATATGACGATGATTATGATGATAAATAATATTATAGTAGACTGAGAAAGAGAGGAGGATTTCTTGGTGACATATTTAATTTTGATTAAGGAATGACAATTTCAAAGATCACAAGCAAATTTTTTTTATATGATAAAATATGATCATGATTGAGGCAAGACGCTTGGCAATCAGAACAAAATCGATGTTCCAGCTACTTAGTCAGCGGAAGGCAGCCATGAACATCACCCGCGTTTCGCTTCTAGTCATCCTCGTCGTCTTCTTCTCGCAGCAGGAGAACATGATCATGTCGTCGGGAGGTAGTTCTGACGGAGGGCACCATGGCACACATTGACTGGTATATCGAAGGAGTCGAGTTCAGCAATTGCAACTGCGACTACGCCTGTCCTTGTCAGTTTGAGTCACGCCGCCCCACACACGGAGACTGTCGCGGCTTCGCAGCCATTCGTATAGATAAGGGCCACTTTGGAGATGTCGCGCTCGATGGCCTCGGCGCAGCCCTCCTCTACGCTTGGCCGGGACCGATCTACAAGGGCAACGGCGAGTGTCAGGCCGTCATCGATGAGCGGGCGGACAGCAAGCAACGAAACGCTCTTGCTACAGTCCTGTACGGTGGCGAGACCAACAAGGGGGCAACCCATTGGTGGGTCTATCGGATGATGTCAAGCACCGTCCATAACCCGCTTTTCAAACACATCGAGTTTGACATGAATATCGAACGCCGAAAAGCACGCATCGTAATCCACGACGTGCTCGAGTCCACCGCCCGTCCGATCCGAAGTCCTTCGACGGGGGCTGAGCATCGCGTCCGCATCAACCTCCCGAATGGGATCGAGTTCGACCTCGCGGAGATCGGCAGTGGTACCACCAAGACGATGGCCTCAATAGTCCTCGACCTCAACGACACCTACTGTCATTTCACTGTTCTGCGCCAGTCAGGAAAGGGGGTTGGTCGTTCATGATAGAATCCAACCGTGTCCTTACTGCAGACCTTACACTCCACCGTTATAGAGTTTTGTCGTAGACGGGTCATTCTTTAGTTACTACTACTTAGTTCCTTTATTTGCTAAATTTTATTGAATTATTAGAAAATTAATGTTTTCAGAAGAAAGCAATCCTAGATAGCTGATAGTGCTGTTACGTTCGGCTTATAATCATTGATTTACAAAGGAAAAGTGAACTGTAATTTAGGATTGAATGTCAACGTGGTTGTTACCAACTTTAGCTTAAGCTAGACACATATATTATGTCAAAAATGATTCAATCTCCCTTGGGCCCTCCTACTACTCGGGTTGACATATCTCTGGAACAGATGCAGCATAAGAACATTACATCAATGAATTCTACACCAAAATAATCCAGGGAGTTATAGTAAGTAACAAAACTAATTCATTATTTTCAAGTACAGTTTTGCAATACCTAGAGTAAGT
>DATBGR010000221.1:0-5329 GCA_036557905.1 Nitrososphaeraceae archaeon
TACTAGCCTAGGTAATATCATACAAGGAAGAGATATAGTTAGTGGGAGTACTGTAACAATTAACTCCCCAAATATTATCATGTTATATAACGTTGGAAAAATAGTTACGACCTCAGGCTCCAATAGCGTCGCATATACCGCCATAATTGCCTAAGTCTCTTATTCTTATTTTATGGATAAGAAGAATGGTAAAAAATGAGCTATGAACGAGACTAATCAAAGACTTTTAGTTTTAATACATGTGAAATGCACTTGAGAGAGGATTCAGCTCTTCTTATGCTTTCCGTACCCTGTCCTTTGTTTGAATGTCGTAGAACGATAGATCAGGACCTAGATAGCGAGCAAACGTCGTTGCTGTCTTCAAGGTATTATTACAATGACTTTCAGATGCTCCTGTTGATTTCATAGAGACATACAGCGTATCCAGTAGATGAGCACTCGTAGAGTTTGGTATTGAACATATCTTTGAAAGCGTTGTACTCAGTCTAACAGGCAGTTTGACGCTCCTCCAACTACAGTCTTATCTATTGTCAGTTGCAATAAGTGAATCCCGGTACTTAATGGACTGGGCGGGTCAAATATGAATTCACTTTTGTATATAAACGTCAGGGAGTATGTTAAGCACGATTGTGAATGGAATATGAATAATTTTCGTATATTTGTTCAGACTTCTTATATAATACGATACATTTTTTAATTATTATTACTAATATATGATTGATAATGAGTATTCAAGACGATGCTCAGTCAAATTTGCACGAAAATAACCTTAATGCTAGATCTGGCATTACGCTCAAAAAATATAGAAATCAAATTGCCTGGCGTAGAAGCAAAGTCAGGGAGCTGCTAATACGCAGATATGCACAATATGAGATTGCCAGTTTACTGCATATAAGCCAGCCTACAATATCACGAGACATTAGGTATATTCAAAAGGAAATTAAGAAAAGTACAGATAACTATGGTGAACATCTATTTGAAACATACAGAAATACACTTCTAGGTCTGGATGAAGCCATAAAAAACCTCTGGACAATAGTAGATTCTGGAAAGACAGATGCTAAAGAGAAGCTAAAGGCAATTACTTTAATGAGAGAACTTTACAAGGAAAGACTCGACCTAATTCGATCAGAGCTTAGTCTATTGCATCAGAAAAAATACATGGAGGATGAAAAAGATCCATACCATCTAAACAAGTAGAATTCCATCAATAGAATTACTTCAACATGTCATATGTGATCTACGAATCAAATAAAGTAATTGTTTTCGATAGACTAGTCTATATCTGGAGCTCAATATTACTCGCGTATTCGTAGATAGTCTATATTAAAGTAATCATAACACCGACTTCCATCATTGGAGTTTAGTAACCTTGACATCGTGCATGTTAGCTAAAGGTCTTACAACCAATAAATGAATATCCTGTCCATCAGGAAACACATTATGTTTTGTACCTAGCTACTTTTCCTCGTCTGTGCGTTTATAGGTACACTATTAAGAGAATACCATCTCCAACAAATGTCTTCTAGGTTGTCGTAAACCTTAAGCAATCTGGTCCGTAATTCTTGAACTATATTAGATAAGAACCACCGCTGAAATCATATATCACATATGGAACCTGCCCACCCAATAGATCATGAACAAAATTTACTAGCATAAGTTATTAATCTTGGAAGAATATTTCCATATATAAGGAACAAAAGTGAGCGAACAAACTCGATTCTTGGACAAAGTATTTGATGAAATGCTTACTTCTGCAGAGATTAACATTGCTAGCAGGCCAATACTTCAATCGTTTGACGCTCTTGGCAGTAGGATATCATTTTTAGTCATTCCAACATTGGAAGACCTGAAATATTTACTATTTGAACCAGAAGACCAGACAGAAAAATATAGTCACCAGTCAAAAGTAACTACTATACAAGATATAGAATCGGCTTCCTTTATGGGAGTGGGAGGCTTTGATCCAGTGGCAATCGGCATTCGTAAAAACTTACCTACTGTGATATTCAATTTAAGAGAAAGGGTATCTCACATAGCGCGTAATTTCACAGAAGAATGTCATAACCAAGGTGGAACGATTAAGGTATTTGGCGCTGATGGCATTACAGAAATATCACTGGATAAGATATTCGAGAAATATTATTCGAACTAGGAGAACCATTAACATTGCAAACTAATTCATATTTCTCCCAATTTTAGCAACATTAGCATGTGCATAAGGGTGAGAAAGAATCAAAGTACTACTTTAGAATAGAAACCATAGTCGCGTTATTATAGTTTATATTTCTTAAATGTGACCTAATAAATTCACTGTTTGGTCAATTGATAGTTGATTAATCCAATTAATCCAATACTTACTACACTTCCATTTTTGAATAATTGAATATTACGTGGTCTCTTTTGTTCATGATTTAACGCTTTAAGTATTTGAGTATGTGTCTTGATAGACACTTATTATGTAGTGTCAAGGCACTTATGATATGCTGTTTTGCTGGCTATTTGAACTAGTAAGCGATAAGTCTACTCTCTGGACATTGATTATAGGCCTAATAAGTATACTTATAGCACTTATGATTGTGGGTTTGGACCATAGATATGAATACCATATTCAGTTTATGATTCTATCATTCATTATTCCCATCATTGTGATTAGTGTAATGGTATTCCACTTTGCTTCAGATGCAATCAAAAGGCATTTGCGGAGAGATAGATTCAGGTACCCAATAAAGATAGGGTGCTCTCAGGCTTAGCTAGACGAACTGATTCTCAGCGCTGTCAATTTCATGGCGGACCAGTAACACAAAGTAATTTGACAGAAGAGAATTGGATGAACCGTCTGCAGCAAAACAATTGGTATGAGGTAGATATTATTCGGATAGGAATGATTGATAAAAAAAATATGCATTTATATTAAATCCGTTTGGAGAAGCATATCCCGAGGAGGATGTGGCAACAAGAAGGAGCTTCAATAGGATAAAAAAATACATAGAAGAAGGTGGTATCTTTGTTAATACAAGCGGATTGGCTTTTTACTATATGTGGGATTCGAATGCCGGTAGGAATTTCATCACAGCAGAGCAGTTAGAAACATATCAAATGCGAGAGGAAAATATATTATTTCCGGTAGAGCTGGGCGGTCAGACAAGCGTATCACCTACATGGATGAATAAGAATTTCAACAATAAAACTACTATTGGAGCGGAGAGAGAGGGGTTAGGACTTTATCAGAATGAGGTCGACGTAGAACATTTTCCTCAGATAAATTTGAAGTGCTATCATGCTAGCAAGCCAATACGGTACTTTTATGGTCTTTTTTAGCTAATCGTGTTAGATAATGCAAGTTTGCATAGTATACATAAGCAAACATTCTTCCATTTATAATAAAGCATTAATCTTTATCCTGTTTTGAACAGACATCAATGGTTAAGTACTGAGAATATCTCTGCGACGAACTGGAAATGCCATAGTTCATTTATACCTATATTATAATGGTTGCAAATTGCAAGATAACTAATGATAGTTATATTAAGGCCAACGTTTAGCGAGTTGTTTGGTCCTCTGAGAATTGGTACCTTTCTATCATACATAGCCACAAATCCCTATCCTAACTGAAGAGCGAATAGAGTGGCTGTACAACCAGCAGTGAGCTGGTCTAAATGCACTATCTCTAATAGATATTTGATGAAGTGATCCGCAGAAAGTTGTCTACGTCTACTGAAGCTGCAATTGAACCAAGCATAATGACCATTATGTATCCCTTTTTTAGTCTCTGTAATTCTACTTCATTTGTAATCAGTGCTGGTATCTGTGAACTGTTTTTAATAAGGATTAATTCTTCTGTACTCTTATTATTTGTTTAGTGTTTTTACCTTGTATTTATAAGCAAAGGCAAACGAAGTGAACGAAGTGTTCGATATTACTCAAGGATTATCAAGTAGAATAGCTAGGAAGGAATAAGCATTAAAAAAATGTTACTAACTTCAGAAATACCTTAGTAACTATAAAAAATTTTAAGTATACTAAAAACATAGATGCATCTACTGATGAACGTTATTGATATTTATTGCAACTACTATAAAAATTATCTAGTTCTTGTCATGATATCACTGATAATCTATTAGTTGTCTCTCTTATAGAGCCGTGCACTTTGCATAATTAACCTTCTTATCAAAATTAATATCAGGTTTTTTCTTTTCTCGTAAACTCTTAATTTCACCAAGAATTTGTTTCAAAGTATTGTCAATGGAGTCAAGTCGCTCAACTATTTTTTTCAGACCAATATACTACAGGAGGTGCATTGAAATCTACCATTTTTCAATTATTATATTACCATTCCAGATTTATTAACTCATACCAAGGGTACTTTTAGGAGACAGAATGTTGTCTTTACAGATTTATAGGGAAAATATTAATTATATGATGCTATTCAGTCGGTATTCGTTGTAGGTTGTATGTAAAGACATTTCAGTATCACTTTTCTGTTTTTAATGAATCTAGATATCAGGTGTCCAAATAGTCTTGTGATTATAAAAATTATGGCTTCATCATTATCATTTGAGTATCCAGTATTGTCATATTGTAAGAGATACCATACCCTGTGATACTTCATTGTTTAATCGATGAGGAAACATCGGTATTTTTGATTTTTTAACGTATGATATGTATTTTAAATTTTAGTCTAACACACATTGATTACTTCAGTATCCACACCATTGAGCTTCTATTACTCCCTAGCGGATCTGTCAAAGATCTGTCTTCTACAAAGCCAGTTGTATCTAACTGATTTATACAATAGTGATTAATTTAATTATCTATGGCTATTGAAAATCTAGTCCATCCTACAAGTGTGGCAATTATAGGTGCATCAAATAGAAAAGGCAGCGTTGGCAATGCTGTTATGACTAATATCTTGTCCGGCGGTTTCACCGGCAAATTATATCCTATTAATCCCTCAAGCGATACAATACTCGGCTTAAAGTGCTACAAAAATATACTTGATATAGACTTACACATAGATCTTGCCGTAATAGTTACCCCAAACAATATTGTACCCCAAATAATAGAAGAATGTGGTAGGAAAGGAGTGAAGGCAGCAGTCATAATTTCTGCAGGATTCAAAGAAACAGGAGAACAGGGCAAGATTCTCGAAGATAAGATTAAAAGAATTGCCAAAGATTATGACATGAAATTATTAGGACCAAACTGCATTGGATTCATAAATACCGATCCAAAGATTTCGTTAAATGCAAGTTTTACCAAAGGAATGCCAAAGTCCGGTAACATCGCACTTATTTCTCAGAGTGGCGCAATTTGTGTTGCTATGCTT
>DATBGR010000222.1:0-2915 GCA_036557905.1 Nitrososphaeraceae archaeon
TTACACATTAGAGTTATCCCGTGAATCAACTCTATTCCTTGGCTTTTTTCAGACGCGAGCGACATATCGGATTGATATCAGATGATGTTGGAGTCGCCAGTAGTACCATGGCTATATAAGATGTTGTTCAAGGAACAAGTGGACAATGTATAAGAGGCCTGAGTTGTGTTACTGCTCGAAAGATGTCAAGTGCTCAAATTGTATCCGTTTTGAAGCCGTCCGCAAACTATGCTTGTATTGCAAGTCAAGACGTGAGGCCCAGTTATTTTAATCCTAAAACATGATCAAGATTTAACTCAGTGTATGATGTGATTGATATGGTATTTATGTACCTCACATGAGTTTTAAGCCGCCAGTAGGTTGGAACACCATCAAGTTGTGTCCACTAAAAACAGGACTCTCCTTCTGCAACAGCTAGGACATGACCGCATCTATGTGTTATGAGTCAGAACGAAAGCTTCCTGACCCTTAAAGTCGATATTTCGAAAGTAGAAGATTGTCCGTAACTGCCGACCCTATTCTATTCCAAGGTTTCCCGGATGACGAGTAACCGGGAGCCTAAGATTTAACATCGTGACGTGGTGAACATGAAGCGAAACGTTTGTCAAACGTGTAATAAGAATGGCATCTGGTCGGAAAGTTTCCGTATGCTACGCTATGCCTAGATTGTCTTTGCTCGGAAGCTAGAGAGAAAATATCGCTTAGTGTTCTAGTCCATCTAGTTTGGATCGCGGAACTGCAAAGCAATTTATCCCAGAACTAATGAATTTGCCTATCAGGTATGGTTACCCGTGAGTTTGATATAGTGGACAAGAATGTGGTTGATGTTGGAATCCGCCCAGGCTTGATAAACAAGTCTGTTGATTATAATGTGAGTATACGCGCTAGTAACTTACCTGATAACAGAGTGAGAGTTATCATCAATGGCGATAGCGAAAGCATCAACGAGTTTCTTGATGTGATACAAAAAGAGGATATCCGGATAAAGCAGATAATGCCCAAGACCTATTCGCTAAGTGAGCTCCGCGAATATCATGGCCCAGAGATCGATTGGAACGGAGATGAGCTCCGCTTCTTGTCAAAGGTGTATAAAGGCTTCCGGGAAGCAAATAAACGCTTGTCTGAGATAGAATCCAGGTTGAAATTCCTGCTCATGAGATAGAATGAATACATCATTTCCTTGCAAATAATGCATGTCATTTTCTTGACCACAATTCGGACATATTTTACTTTGATTGGTGTTATCCGCATTTGGGTTAATCCATATTTTGCTCATAATGTGTTAGCTATTATAAGCAATCTAATAGGTACATGTTGTTTCTAAAACCAATCTTTAGAAAAGCAAGAAACCGGACATAACCATCAGAATACTGAAATGGTGCTCCAACCTTACCAATATTCATCCCCGTTCAATCAATGATTCGTTATAGTCATGCCATGACTTGTTTAATGGCATATGAAAACAAGACAACAAGAAAGGGACTGAAACTATATCTATTGTGCTACAAACTAGTTTTTTTTCTATGTTTTATGTTTGCACATAACAAACTAAAAAGTAGGGGATTTAAGGAACAACCAAGGGACTTTCAGCTGTGATCTTTTTCGCCTCATCATAAATTATCTTTGCGACATATGGTTCGATCCCTAACTCTCTCGATATAGCGTCTGGACCTTCTGATACGATGGAGTCTACAGTAAACCCTGTACTGAGCAGCAATTCCTTCAGACCAGAAGCTATTTCCAATAGCTGAATGCCTGATTCCATGGCACCTACAGATCAATATACACACTTCTATTTATCAATTATAAGGTGCCGTTCTAGCAAGTCTTCACGATAAATTGTCCCGACATGGGCTTCCTGATACCGTTTTCTGTCTGAAGATGCAGTTCTTTTGTAAGAATAAGATTGTAGGAGCTTTTTATTACTTACTTAAGGTTCTTTGACTTCGTGAACGAAAAAAGGCAGCAGTAGTCACTACAAACCTGCTAGAGATATGAATATAAGAAATAAGGAGAAAGCCCGATATTAGGAGTCATCATTTTTGGGATAAGAACGTGCACCATTATTACGCAACATGTTATAACATGGCCATGAATAGACTGAATGCAAAAGTCTTCATCCAAAAGACTACAACGGGATAGTTACTCGACGTGCTGTTTATTGAAGCACATGGTCACAATGTGAGCACCTCGCCTCAGGCTCTTCCTAAGGTTCTGTCCTCTAAATGCTGGAGGAGGAAGGGTAATGTCACACACTTAATTACAACGTGACATCTATATCAAATAGCACGAATTCTGGTCCAGCAGACGTTCAAACATGCTCCATTTGATCAGAATGTGAAATTGCAGTTGCTACCTCAGGTAAAATCAACCAGCGACACATACCTGCTTTGTACCTTTTTATAATATGCTGAACAAGTATGTATATTAATTAATGAAACCATTCTTGTTTTGGTATGGCAATAGGCAAGATGATTACATCTGTCGAGACAAAAGATACAATGAGTATACTATTATGATGTCAGTGATGCTGTCTGTATTACTGATCTTATCTATTGGATTTACATCTCCATCTTTCGTCTTTGCACAAATCTTATTCCCAAACACAAAACACTTTCTAGATGATAACAATGCAAATAATTTCGCTGCGTCATTTCGACAGGTAGTAACTAATATTGGCCCTCCACCAATGATTACGAACATTTCGAGTAACGGAAACTATAAGGTACAATTAAGCTTGAACAGCCCAATATCTATACAATCTCTTCCAAAAAACGGATTTTCTCCATCGATAACCTTCCTGAATGCCAGTGCTCCGCCAGCAACATCAAATACAATCCCAAATAGGACTGCTCAGTCTGGTGGAACAACGGTGGGAGGCGGAACAGAATCTAACATTCCTGGTAGCATACAGA
>DATBGR010000223.1:0-23218 GCA_036557905.1 Nitrososphaeraceae archaeon
ATTTATCTCCAACTTCTATCGGACTTCCATCGTAAACGATTTCTGCCTCTAACCTATTGCTTGAGGATGAATATTCAAGTCTTTTTGATTTAACGTTCCCTGGCTTTAGAAAGGTTATTCCATAATATGTATGTTCATCGCCTTCTGTACTTGGGTGTGTTATAATGATCTTAAAAGTCATGTTGTAGGTATTTACCAGTTCTAGATATTATTATGATCCTCACTAATAATACTGAATAATCAGTATCCATCTTGCTGAATACTTATATGCTTCAGTTCTCTGAACAATGAGTATGGCAGATGTAAAAGTTGACTGCGAAACTACGGCGATCGCACTCGCTACTCTAAACTTAGCCGTAGGTATGATAGATAAAGCTAGTCTTGATGCCACCTTGAAGGAAGCTGAGATAGCAATTGACTTTGGCGAAATCAAAGAACGACTCATCAAATTAAAGAACCATGTAAAAGATCATTGTTCTGTACATGGTGTTCTGGATAATATTACCTTTGATCAAGGATAAACAGAATCTTTAATCTATAATTTTTCTGTTTTAGACTAATTTTAGCTAGTTTTAAGATGGACCAACATATCATCTAAAACATTTGCGTTACTCCTTTCAGTATATGCTCCTCGAATGCTTAATGAAATAGAATACTTGTACAATCTCCAAATCAATTCCTCCACCATTAGACATTCGATATGAAAAGTGATTCTGATAACTCAAATTATAATAACCTTCATTTTCATGATTTAGGAGCAGCAAACGAGAACACGTTTCTTGAATTCTTCAATCAAGATTTAATCCTACATGAAATTGTTGGCATTGATGTTTAGAGGGTTGGAAATTTTCGTCTATGTTATAAGTGGGAGAATTGAGATCAATGGCTTTGTAATCGTAGTAATTGTGCTGAGCAGTCTAGTCGATGCGAGCCAATATACAGTTTTATTAATACCAGTAGAGTAACACATGGACAATATTGGTTCTGAGCAATATCGTGTATAATTATATCGGAAAAAGCGTCTTATGATATGGTGTGCGGCACACCAGACTATAAACGTATTCTAAAATGTTGTATTAGATGTATAGAATGAATAGTTATAGTATGTTGATAGGCATTCTACCTAATACATAGATCAGTTCTAGGCATATGCTAGATGTAGGACGGTAGTCCATTCCCTATCATCAGTATCATCAGTGTCATTTATTGATAACTTACCTCCAGACAAACAAGCCTTACATGACATACGATATAGATTCAAAGTAGATAACATTTGGACCATCATCTCAACTAATCATCCAGAATTAGAACCTAATGCAAAGAGTAAGGATATCTCTCCTGAACCATTAGAAACCCACGACCTTACCATTAAGACTACTATACATCATACAGATACTGTGAGTGTTATTGTTGGATGTTCCTCAAATCCTGTAGCTGTAGATGTGAATGGTGTGTTACGTCTTTCTAATGCATTAACTCGTGTAGAGGAACGACTATTACGATATGTAGAAAGTGCACCCCTGTCACTGTCATCAATCCCGGATAATGAATCCTGGATTGTGACTATGTGGCATTTTGGTTATGATTCACCTGCTGAATACATTGGTGAGAAATTTGAAGTCGCATGGGAAGATGGACAAAACGCCTTGATACGTATATACACTAAAGACCTGTACGGAGTAACTAGAATCAGAAGAGAACGCCAAGAGTATCCAAATAAGAGATTTGATGAGGCTATAGAAGAAAAACTACCCACTGTCATCAAGATGGGCGCGGTGCCTAAAGATGTCTAACCGCGAAGAGCTAGGCAAAGTCATAGCCCAAACAAGTGGTGCTATTTCAATGATTAATGAATCAAACTATCTAATCAGATCGATATCTGGGGACAACACTATACCGTCATTGCAACCAAATCTGGATGGGTTTGTTCATGTCCAGATTATGTGCGCTACAATGCCAAGTGCAAGCATATATACGCAGTTGAATTTTATCGAAGTCAAAAAACGACATTTTAAACCACTGAGTCAAGCAGTTAGGTGAATTATCATTTCTCATATTATCAATAAATAGTCTATAATTCTTCTAAATTCTAATTGACTAATCCTGCAGCATTATAAAATCATAAAAATGCAAGCGAATGTATATAAGATCAAGAATACTCTTTTTCCTGCTGTCTTTGAAATCTATTATTGAAGTTAGCAATAAGTAAAAATGGGCTCTGGAATGTTACGATATTTTCTCTTTGTTTTAGTGATATGCAAATAGATTTAGCCATTTTTCTTGTACATGCTTTAATTTGCAGCTTTTTTTTGCATATAAATAATCGTTAAAACATTCAGTCCTATCCTTTATGTGCTGTATGGTCCTTTCTATGATACTTATCTCATATGAAGAATGAATGTGGTGATGATTTAGTTTCAAGAACTGACAGGCTTGTGGATACCAAGTACCACCATCTGTGGAAACTGGATGTTCTCCATATTCTTTTATAACATTTGATAAAAATCACTCTACCACAAACATATTTCTTTCTTTTGATATATTCAATCTTAGAACTTGTTTACTTCCAGGCGCTATCCTAGCTCCAGAACCAAATTATATCAGAACCAACCCTGATTTGGGTTTCGTCTAGTATGAATTGGCCTAAGTATTTGACATTATAACCACAAGAATTTGTCTATAACATTAAGGTATCAGTAAGAGACTAATTACATGGTGTGTTAGTATTCAGAAGCGTGGTTAAGATATTTGATCGTACTGAATGGTATTACAGAAAATAACAATGTACCATTTTTAAACTCATCTAGAATATTGGGTAGCATTGACTTCACCTACTTCATCCTACTTCATCACCATCCCACTCAGATGTTCAATCCGATTACAAACTAGAAAGACTCCAGGAACAGATTGACTGGAACAGTGAGAAAGTACGTCACAATAAATGAGATACAGGATGAATATTATAATAATAATAATAATAATCATAGGTGCAATAATTCCAATCGTCAATGCACTTGATTTTGCTGATCTGCAGACATGTATAATATCTTCTATTTTAGGAGCATCTGTTGTGATAATTACAGGGTTAACTCAATTGGAGAAATATCAAGAGAATTGGATAATATACAGAACTACTACAGAGGTCGAGTTTCTATCCAGTTCCCAGTTATACTATTATGGTAAAGAGGAAAGGCCAAATACGGGACTGGCCGATAAAAGCCTCTTACCTGCAGGAGCAAAATTACTATGTCATAAATTCTCGGAATATGCAATATTTGCAATGGGTGTAAGCCCCTACCTTCCTGAATGAAATATGTAAGTTTGTAGGATTACAGGCAATATGATCGTTACCACTATAGACACTAGGGATTAGGCTCAAATTATCAAATTTTTTGCCAGTAAATTATCATCAATAGTGACGTATCCATTCATTAAATTGATACAAGATTTCTGTTCTTAAATTCTACCGGAATATAATAAGTGGATATTTAAATTAACGACAAAAACAGTAATAAAATTATAGTATTAATCGAATTTAAATGATTTGTAAACGTGGTCCATAACGTAACTAATTTTCAAATTCTCCAACGGCCGCCATATAGCCAAATACAAACCCTTGCCATAAAATTTGCCATTAAATATAGTAACAATCGCTAGTGAATTAAATTCACTCATTCGTCCATCAAGTTAGCCATTAATAGTAAATCAGCTTTTTAAATTAAAAGATAATCGTGACCATCAACCGAGTCTAAACAACGATGGTTGCTAATACAAGATTTTCAGACCCATGAATCTATTTTTTCAATTTTGAATTACGTTTGGGATGGATAACAGTTTGAATTAATTTCTTGTGTTTAACGTCGATACTATATCTATGCCATTTCTTAAGATCATCTTTCAATTCCAGAATATCAATATCTGATTTTCTAATACCATCATGTTCTGATACGGAGGACATCGACATTTCTATCATTTCACGATTAGGAATATCCATCTCAAAGTCGTCCATTGAAACGAATGTATGAAGACGAAGAATTTTTCCATTCTTTTTAAGATATGTTATAAAAGTCTTGTCATTCATGTCGCAGCCAGGATTAGAATATTTGCAAATACTTCGATTGGTCCTATTGCCCATATGCTAAACTGAACCCATCTGCAACTCGGGATGGTTAGCGAACCAACATAATTAGAGGTAGCCCCAGGGCCACTATCGGTTTCAAAATTCAATATATAGGCAGTTGCACGAGCATTATCTTCCATACCGTTAATTGACGATATGGATATTTGTGCAATTACATCCCTCCCTTTATTATTTACTTTTGTATAAATTATCCACTCCCAAGTAGCACCAGTATCGTTTGGATTGTTGAACCACACGCTTTTTCCGCCTGCCTTTGCAACATTCATAATTTTTAAACTATTATACTAAGATTTAACTTTTTGGGATCATAATATCTAAAATTAACATTTTTAATTTATCTTTTTACAAAAAGTGTATGATTTTAAATATTCGAACATATTGTTTTGTTAGAAACGACTCCTAATGCTTTGTTAGTTGATGTTTACATACAGAATTTTCTTTTTTTATTATTCGGCCTTTTTCCATTTACGCAAAGTCCCCAGACTGACTCATGACTAGATGATTCTATAGATAGGTAATAGTATCATGACTAGTGATGAACTTGATCTCTGTTGCCCCTAATTGAGGGTATCTATAGATAGTATCAGCTAATCGATGCGAACCAACATACTAATTCCGTCAATACGCAATTAACTTATCGGACATTATCGGACTTTGCCCATCCGGACTAACAATCCCGGACTTAAAGTTATAATACGATATGAAAAGTGGCAGGTTATAAATATTATCGAAAATGACTCACATTGAGTGTAGACTGACACTTAGATATACGTGCATATTGAACTGATAAATCTTCATGTGTATGTCAGGCCGGCTCGGACATACAAGCCATTTATTGGTCGACAAAGAGACGCCTCACCATAGATCAGTTCCGTAACGATAATTGATCAGAACCGGATGGAATAAACACCAGATAAATCGGCGGTGTTAGCAGCAGACCGTTTAGAAGCTGGCCAGTGACATTAAGTGACAGTGTGCCTTGCGGCGCCTCATAAGCCTGTAGACCAACTGCGTATAGATAACTGGCCGGAGGCGGAGGGCACTAAGACTAAGAATGCTATCTCTGTTAGTTCTGGCCCATCGGGCTAATTATGCATGGCAAGCGGGAAACGGTCTATCCACAACGAGACACCAATCGGTTGCATAAGGATACGCAGAGATCAGACCTTTATCACAGTCAAAACTGGCAATAGTTGGGGGGTTTTCGTCATCATTTACATCTATTCCACTACCAGGCCCAGTGATTGAACACCATCCCTTTATGTATCCATCAACGAATGCTGTTGTATGATCTGCAAAACCCTTGCCTGGCTGATGTATGTAGTACAAATCAACATTAGAACCAGTAGTATTAATATTTGCGTCAGCCACGCCATGTTTAAACCCTGACTGATAGTCTGACGTCCTTTCCAGACATTCATCACGAGATGGTCCGAACGTACAAGGCCTACCCTGTGCATCACTAGCGACTCCAGCTTCTTGTTCTGTATCACTTAGGTGTTTTTTTGAATGTGCTAAAGGCGTACATATCAGTAGACATACGACAATCAGACTTGATAGAATTGTTTTTTCCATGTCATGTCAGCTCCCCTCTCATACCTTAAATGGTTATGAAGTAATCATTTAAGCCCATATACAACGTGTCGTTCAAGGGCTGTACTACTGTCCCATCTTTTCCTAGTACATGTATGCCCACAGTCAAATTATTACCTTCTGATTTGATCACTGATACAGGAACCATGAAATAACCTACATCTAATGTAGTGTTTAGATCAGTGGGTCTTACATGTTTTGAGATATCGACAATATGTTTGACCAAGTCTACATTATGCCGTGTATGATTATCATACATGCTTAGACTTATTCTTGTCTTACCAGTATCAAAGCTTTGACCGACGTTTATCTGAGTGATTATTAGATGGACTTGTTTAAATCCAGGACTGCTTACGGGAGTTGCCGACCAGTATGGTTTCTGTGCTGCATATGCTAAGGGTGTCTCGATTATGATTAGAACGATTGCAATACCTAGCAGCGTTTTTTCCATGTTTATACTTTGTATCCCCAATTCTACTATGCCACTATGAACATCAAAAGGTAATGAATAACTCTATAATAGACAACAAGGCCAGCTAATGAAGTGTGTTCGCTGCTGCCCAGCCTGATCCATAACCTAATTTATATGCTAGACAATATGCATCATTAAGGTCGAAACTGCAGTAATCGTTATGTGGAAATCCATTACGAACGTCATT
This sequence comes from Nitrososphaeraceae archaeon, assembly GCA_036557905.1. Classification (GTDB taxonomy): domain Archaea; phylum Thermoproteota; class Nitrososphaeria; order Nitrososphaerales; family Nitrososphaeraceae; genus JARBAU01. The sequence continues at coordinate 6,394 of DATBGR010000223.1, forward strand.
ACGGGCTTGTGAATATCCGTCACTGAATCCGTCTGCATGCGCCACTTGAGGCTTCAGTCCGAAAGCTGACACCATGATCACTGCAATTATCGCTATTGCGATTAATATTTTGATCATCCCTACGGATTTTCTATAGCAAGAATATACTTAACTTTTTAAGAGAAAGATACTAACTAAATTATATATCACATTTTTCTTACTGTCTATTTTATCATCAGACTGAAGGAACAGTATTGTCTGATGGTAAATGATTTGTGTGACATTGTTCCACTTTGTGGTTAGTTAGAATCTTCTTCTAGAAAGAATACGCAGAATATTCAATAATATCGATCAGCTAGAATTATGGTAGGTTGAGTGGGACCAAATCAACTTTAGTAATGACACCAGTCACGATTGCAATTCTATTGATATTAGTTCTTGGATTGCCGCCAGGCAACATAAGTGCAAAGAAGAGCAGTGATCATGGAATAAATAATCCCGATCGATGTTTTCAAGCTGGAAAAGACGATGGAAGGGATAGTGGATTCAGTCAGTCGGAATTCGATACATGTGGGTCGTCTTATGAACACGGATTTATGAAAGGATGCATATCGGTAGATGGTAATACACGAGATGTATGTAATAGTGCGGAGGATGCAGGCTAGGTTTGGCGAGCATACAGAATGATAGGACATTTAATTCAATCAAGACAATCGTTGTAATTTCAATCATAAGTATGTTAGCGTTAGGTATGTCAATTTTGCCGATGATTGTATACGGACAAGCCGACGCTTATAGCAAAGGATACAAGGACGCAACATGTGACGCAGTTTCATGTAATGGACATGGATACGATCCAAGCTGTCCAAGTGATCATAGTAGTGAATACTGCAATAATTATAGAGATGGGTATGCTGCAGGATGGCGTGCTTTGAATGCAAATAGTAATGGACAACAAGAACCTACGAACCCACCACCTCAGCAACCACAAGAACCAAGTCAGAGTCAAGGCCAGAGTGGCTTTACCAATAATAACAATCCAACGATAAACATATTTCCGCCAAAGTGAAAAGGCGTCTACGTCGGATAAGGTACACTTGTTGATAACAGGTAAATGAAAACAGTACTTGGTACCAAATGGCGCTTGACGGGCACTGCCTGGAAGCGAGAATGATGCAAACGCTCCATACTGGACTCCACGCTAAGCCGATAGGTTTGCTAACTGTCTATATGGGTATAATTATCGTATGCCTAATGATATGCACGCCCAGTGTATATGCAGAATCGGCATTCAAGCAGGGCTTTAAACGTGGAATCAGCGACTTTAATCATGGCTTTCCGTGGTCAGTCTTAACGCCCACTGGAAATATATTTGATAAATATCCTGGAGCATTCGCGGACGGTTGGCTGGCTGGAATGTGTAGCAAAGGTTATGGGGGAAGTGATGAAGATCGACTTACGTTTGATTGCGGACACAACGTACCATATGCGATGTTCAAAACACAGAACGCGCCATATATAGCAGGCTTCGACGATGGTGTAATAGATCGTCGCAATGGCGTGTTTGTTCAGGAGAAAATAACAGGATTCAGGAGTGATTTCGCTAATGGGTATGCTACAGGCTGGAAATCGATGTGTCATCAGACACGGCCAAACACATATTGTGGTGGGTAGATTTCAGCATGGAAAAAACAATATTGTTAGTTATTTCAGCAATTCTAATGATAGACGCGCAGAGTGTATATGCACAGATTGGAGCTCCACCTTCTGAACATCCAAAAGTTGATTATCAATTGGGCTTCAAATGGGGTGTTCGGGATGCACAACTTAAATGCGGTCCCCACTGTAACTCGACTAATGTATACATATGGCATTCGCCTAATGGTTTTATCAATCAGACAAAAGAATTCATAGATGGATATGTCACTGGGTTCTGTAAAATCACAGGACCTAATTCAGAAATGGATGAGCCTGAAGCAGATTTTGATTGTAATAAGGGGCCGTCATCTGCGGGCTGGATGATAGGACATACGATTACTGGCACTTATACATCAAAATTCAATCAAACTGGTCCAAATGCCTCTAATACAATGCCACCAGGTAGTAAGGCAAATGATGGTAGCGATGTATCTGGTTTTCCTCTACTTCCACTAGGTCAACATTATGATGTATGTGAGGAAGATATACATCATGAATTAGGATATGATATTGTAAATGCCACCGGCGGAGGAGTGTAATGAAGGCAGTATGTCCTACATGACATTCGATTTAGATTTAAGGTCGATATCATGAGCCACTATCGCTCTTGATACACAGAGTAATACTTTAGCATGGGACCGAGGCACGCCTGCTTATGTTGACTTAATCAAATAGGCTATACATATACAAAGTTCACGCTAATACTCTCGATACTTGTCTTGGATTTAGTTATATGCAGTCTCTAGGCGAATAAATTGATGATATCTATAGCTAGTAGCGGCTAGTTGAAGCGATCTTCAGAGTAATTCTGTTGACACGCAGTAGAACATACCAATTTTGATTAATGACTGCTACTCCAAATTATGGAGATTATCTAATAGCATGTCAGCCAGTTTACAATAGAGCGGTTAACGAGATCGGCTGCATCGTGCTGAACAAAATGACCCGCCTGTGGAATTGTGAATAAGGTCCAGTTATTTTCCAGCCAATCCCAGGTATTGTTCAAGCCACCGGGCAGCAGATATTGGTCTTGCAATCCATGAATCTGAAGAACGGGTGCTTGTACTTTGTTGACTAAGAAAGATGTATTCTCGTAAGGTTGACGTGGATAGTTCTGTTTGTAATAATGCAACATTGCCTCAAAGTCTGACCGCCGAAAAGCCTCAATGTAGCGTTCTCTAGCTACCGGGTCGTGTACCCATGCACTGAGCGATTCTGGAGTGAGTTGTTTATGAGCTCCTTCTTGTTGAAAGTCGCATGCGTAAGCAGAGTTCTTTTGCTGCTGTGGATTCTGTGCTAGCTCCCGAACAATACTGCTATGATGGGGAGTATTGAGAACGATCAGGCGTTCTGTTATTGTCGGAAAATACATTGCAAAAAACCAAGCAATAGCTCCGCCCCAGTCGTGGCCCATGATGATGGATTTATCCCTTTCAAGGTAGTGTATAACGGCTTGGATATCGCTTACCAAATGACGCATCTGATAATACTCGCCGCCTTGTAGTTTATCACTTAGGTTATAGCCGCGCAAGTCGATTGCAGCAACTTGGTAATTGGGCATCAGTGCGGTCATCTGGTTACGCCAGGTATATCAGAAATCTGGAAACCCATGGATCATGACAATCGATTTCGGTCCTTCGCCAATTGTGACAAAGTGTATGCGTACACCGTTATTGCTTGCATAATGGTGTGTCACATATTTGTCGATATTGTTGGGGACGATTGAGGATTTCGCATTCTGCATATATCCGTGTAACCCGTGTAGGTAATTAGAAATGTAACCTATCAGTATAATTGCAACATCTAGATATTGCCGAACATGCCAGCAGAATTGTACAAATGAAAGGTTGCATGCATCCTATCAAATACCTATTTGATTTATTCAATCTATTTCGAAATTCTTTCCATTCCTTTATCTTGTCTACAGTTGCCATTCTGAATTAGGGTATAGTCCTGTCTATCTAGATCATATTAATCAAATTATCTCATTAATATCAAGCATTCTAAGCGTAATAGAAAATGTAGATCACCTGGATATATGAATCAGTCAAGACAGTAGCCGCAGAAAGTGAAAATTACTACTCGTTCACTTTTTGTATCCTAATGAGAATTATGAAGCATCCATGTAGCCCTTCCCACCTCAATACTCTTGTATATCTGTCTTACAGCTAGAAAGTACCTATACCGATAGTTTCTTTTTGTTTCGTCTAGTCCTACCCATAACTTGCATGGATGTTTAGTTTTAATACCCAAATTGACTTCCTTGAATAATATATCTTTTGGAAGAGCCAGAGGTATTAGCGACCTTTCTTTTTTCTTGTTGTATTTAACAGATTGTTTTGGAACTTTTAGGATTGCAGGTAGGTATATTGGTCCTTCCAAAAATAGCCTGGCTTCATTTGGCAACTTCCTTATTATCTCTATGTCCATAAGACGTTGTTCAGCCCCATTATCATCAGGCGGTGCACCTACCATTAAAAACGGAATAGGAACAAGTCCCTTTAACTCTTCAAAAGGTGGAGGGGGAGATATTGGAGGAATATTGTTTACTACATTAAAGTTTCTCCATGTAACATTGTTATTGTTTCTGACATAAGTTTCAAAGTTTGTGAAATTTACTAGATTAGGTTGAGAGGGTGCAGGGTCGAGTGGATGATCTACAACTCCTACGAAGCAATAATGTCCAGGTGCAGGTATATTTGTAGATTGCCAAGTTAAGGGTCCACCTACAACAAGGGTGTTTCCAGTTGGAATAACCGGTACATTTATTGTACCTATCAAATTCCACATATTGGGTGTAATCAAGCTTGCAACCTCACTCCAATATACCTTTATAGAAACATTCGTCATGTCCGTTCCACCTCTATTCTTTAATCTAATATACACAAAATTGTCCTGTCCTGCTTCAACGTCATCTCCTAAGGTTGTCGAATCATCCACTCCGCTTCCTTCACCAAATGAACCTGTGGGATCAGCAACGGTAGCAGTTTTAACAATAATATCTGGACTCATTGATATCATGCCTGTTGTCACTGGGTCTCCTTGATCCATAGGATTATCTCTAATGTAGGCATCTGGCCTTAGCCCTAAGTTTGAATCTATAATAGCTCGCAAGTTTGGCATTACGCCAATTTTATCAGTGGCTGGGTTCGCAGAAGCGGTCCCAGTAAGTGTACTTGAAAGAATGGATCTCATTTGCAGAGGAGAAAAGATATGTGGCAACTGTGGAAGTGACTTGGATATTCCTTGAATACAGAGAGCTGCACCTGTAATAATAGGGGTAGCCCCAGAGGTTCCACCAAATCCGGTTGTATATGTATTTGTAAGGTTGCCGGTCCAACCATCCCCAGTAGTGTCAATATTTTGTCCCCAAGCATAGCAATCTATACGACTGCCATAGTTAGAAAAAGATAATTTGCTGTGTGGATTAGTAGAACTTGCAGCTCCTACCATTATAGCACCGGAATCCTTAAAGTTAGAGCTACTTCTATTTAGTATCTGCTGTCCACCAGTATCAGTAAATGTATCCAAATCATTGCTACCATTGCCACCAGCCTCAACTACAATAATTCCAAGTGCGGTAGCCAATCTTATGGAATCAAATACGGCAGTTTCAACCTCTATTGGTAGGTACCCGCTTACACCAGCAACAGTAGTTTGAGCTTCAAGCAGCAGTACATCTCCAAATCCTAGGGCGTTTGTTGCGCTAAGTATGGCATCAGAAGTATTGTAATTTGTAGACGTTCTATACTGCGAAACTACGCGTGCAGACGATATGTTTGGAGAAATACCTACGTTTCCTATTGTATTATCCACTGCTACGACCTCTCCTAAAACTGAGGTACCATGTCCAAAGTATGCCTGATTCATACCAGAGATTAATGTTATGCCTTTTGATACAAGATCTTCATGGTTAAGTGTCCACCCCTGTTCCATATCTACAAAGTTGACCCCCATGCCGTCGCCTCCGTTAAAGGTCCAAGCATAACCAGCATCAATACCAGCTGGAGCAGATCCTAGATATCCCTGATTACTAGATCTTGGATCATCAGATGAATTTACCGTAGGTGGCGGCGTAGGTCCGCCTTCTATGTACGCCTCATCAATAAAGTGGATTTTTCTTAATTTCTCTATTATCTCATCGGCTCTTACGTTATCTGGAATAGTTATACGATAATATAACAATAGATTCACAGGTTTATAGCTTTCATCAAATTGCTGAGCTTGCTTCATTAGGTTTTCAATTTTATCAGGCGATAATGTAGTGTAAAGGCGATCCATGGTCATACCGGGGAATGCTTGAAATATTTCTGCCATAGAGGACAATCCAAGTTCTGTAAAATGCTTTTCAAGAGAGTCAATATATGGCAAATTTATACTTTCATTAAATCTTACAACAATAGTTTGAGGAACAATAGTAGACTTCTTATTTCTTAAAGTCTTCTTTACCATATAACATTAATGCAAGAAACTATGATATAACTGTCCATTAGGAAAGTTGATTAGAAATCATATTGCTCTTGATATTATCATTATAAATAGGAATTATTTAATCATGAAATAAATATCAGTGGCCTTGCCACCAATCAAAAGTCAAAAGCAACGGGTTATTGGGGTCGATTTAGCACCAAACTCAAATTAGTCAGACACATCAATCGTATAGGACCACATTCAGACATCTGGACACATAAAAACTGTGGTATTAAAGGTGATAGATGGCTCATTTTGGATCATGTTTGCAGAGGCTATATCCAAGGATAAACTCTAAGGATGAAAGGGTTTGGTTGCAGAATTAGTGCCAAAAGTATCACTTAACAGGCTTCCAAACTGTCCGCTAAACGTTACTGCTCTTTGATACTAACATTCGCGCCGATTACTAAAAAATGCCTAGATGGCTTGTTAACCGTGAAGAGCTAAGAAGACTCATAGCACAAACAAGTGACGCCATAACGATGATCAAATACTCAATTTATACTGTCAAATCAAAATCTGGCAACAAAACTTACAACGTCACTCCCTGGTCTACTTATCTAGGAAAAGTATCTATTGACGTTATAAAATAAATCGGATCAAAAGGGTTTTCTGGATTAAGATTTCAAATGTATAAGCTAATTATTGATATATAGAAAATGACTATAGAATTGTAGATAACGAGTGAATACGCCCGTCCGACTTTCGATTTTTGCGATACCGCAAGATAAATTCTAAAGACGCATCAATTAATTCCCAAACTTTTCTTTCAACACCATCGAATTCCATCAAGGTTTCTGATGTATCCTTGCTCCTTGATTCGCCGCACCGCGGCTCGGCTGCTATCTATGAGATTGTACCTATTCCCTAACCGTTATGTGGATGTAAAATGTATGTGCTCCCACCGGTAACTCGTTTACCAGATTGTTGACTGACACTAAACTGTAGCGATTCTCCCTTTATGTGTTTTGGAAGAATTAAATTGATCGCTAATGCACGCCGTCCGTTGTATGGAACGCAAACCCCTGGAATAATGGTCATCCTATCGTTCCTAGGATACAGCTGGTAAATGTGATGTATATCAAGATGTCTGAATTCGCCACAGCGATCTTCCAGCTTCTCTTGGAAAAGATCTATCTTTGAATGTATTTCCTTAATCCCAGCACGTTCTAAGACTGCTGGTTCGCCCGGAATACCAGGTTTCTCGCCAGGAAGAACTTCAAAGACTACGTAAATAATGGTCTCACGTGGTAAATTCTCCCAATGAATTACAACGTCGAAGAATGCATCCTTCTGATATGTATTATGAAGTTCAAGCAGATATGCATCCTGGGCTGGCATAGGCATGCCAGGTACAGGGTCATCAACATGGAGATTCTTCAGGGTGATCTGTTTTCGATTTCTTTCTAATATATCCACATTAAACATGCCACTCCCATCTAGTGGATCCTCTGTACAAGTAGCAAAAGCCAAGAGGCAAGAATGTGTTGCCGCAGTATCTGGTACATACCAATCCCATTCTATTATTCCTGGTTCAGCCGGTCCAAGTTCAGGTATAGTTCTTGTTGTCCCTATTGGTATCCAATCTATACCAGAGGGGTCGCCTTCAAAAGGCTTTCCACCAGACCAAAAGTCACTAGGAAGAGTCGGTAATCCTGCCGATGCGTTAGCAAAAAATGCCCGCACTTGGACGTTTGTAGCCTTGTTCACTCCTCGGTTATGCACTTGAACGTAGAATCGATTCGTACGATTACGACGTGGGTTACGATGCTGGACATCAGATTCAAAGGAAACGTAGTCAGTGACCGGCGAAGTTGTCTGGAAGTCTGGTTCCGGGGCATCTACTTTAATATCTACACTTTGCCAATGATGGACGCCTATCGTAGGATCGAATGGATGTTGTGAAGCTTCTGGAGAAGGCTGAACGCGGCCAGTATCAAGTATATTATCCCGCATGTATAAGTCTACCATGGGACATACAGTTGTGTCGATTGGTCTCTCCCAAATACTCCTTCCATGTGTAGCAGCTCGCAGTATGCGGCGTGGATTATGAACTGCGAGGTCAAAGACAGGAACATTGGGTAATCCCTCATCCCAAACCGTCCAATTTGCACCCGCATCTTCAGTGCGGAATACGCCCAAGTCGCCGCCACAGAAGAGCCTGTTGTTATCAAGTGGGTCAATCACGATAGTGTTGATCGGATTGGCTTGAACCAGATTCATGGAGCGGGTTTCCCAATTAGCTGCACCAGGAAGTCGTCTATATACATGATTATTGGAAAACTCACCTGTTGATTCTGACCAGAGCACAGACGCAATCGTCACCCATACTGTACCTGCAGTGTCAACCAAGATATCGGAAAGATATACATTTGTTGGAAGATTTGGTCCAGTGAGGTCAGTGGTTGTGACATCAGTCAGTGCCCAGGTTGCCCCTGTCTTCTGCACTTTATACACGCGTCCTTGTGTCGTACCTACGTAAAGTGTCATAGAATCTGTGGGATGAACAGCAATACAGGTAATGTTACCAACTAGTGGATTTGTAATAGCCGACCAGGTATCTGCATTGTCTGGACTTCGCCAAAGCTGGTTGCCGCCGAAATAACATACGTTAGGCATAGATGGGTCAAGTACGAAGGAAGAATACCACTCAGAGCTACCAGTGATTATTGTACCTGTCTTCTGGACCCATGATCCTACAGCTCCGGCGTTGTCTGAGCGATAGAAGGTCGTAATGACGTATTGGTGATACATTCGAGTTGGTGTGATAGGATCAATCGCAGTAAAGCCTCCATCTCCACCATCTGAGAAATTCCAGGCGGGGTTGCCTGAATAACGATGGGTGCCATTGTCTTGCGTGCCACCCAGCATTACAGCATCCCATTGGGGATGTAAAGATACGCTGATATATTGAAGTGTCGCCAGGTTACGATTGCGATGTATCCAGGTTGCCCCTGCATCCTCAGAACGGTAGACACCGCCATCATTGCATGCCCAGATAATATTCGGATTTGTCGGATCGAACGTAAAGGCATGTTGATCCGTGTGCGGAATAGGTATGCTTGTCCAGGGAGCATCGCCAGTTGTGGTCTTCCATAGGAGCATCTCACCATAGTAAACTGTATTAGGATCATTTGGATGGACGGAGATGTGAAAGTTATACCATGTCTGACCCGAGGGCGATGATGGTACGCCAATATTGGTCCATGTCGTACCTCCATCAATGGTTTTTACGATGCCAGCTAAGCCACCACCTGACGAGAATGCTGCATAAATATTCTGAGGGTTATTTTGAGATTGCCCGAGAGCAATACGACCAAAACTGATAGGAAAGGTAGCACTTGAAATCTGTGTCCACGTAGACCATGTAGACCCGGTTCTAGTGCTCGTCCATAGTCCAGAACCATAGAAAGCAGCTAACAACTTTATTGTAGCTGGAGGACCGGTATTAGCGATAAGTACTATGCTGCTGACAGAACCTGCGCGTAACAGGTTCCAGTTCACCCCCGCATCATTGCTTTCATATACGCCGTTACTTGATGAGAGGACCAGGTGTTGCGAAGTCGTATCGGTTGGGTTGAAGAAAATACGAGAGATTTCAACTCGCTGGAAAGTGCCAGTCGCTAACTCAGTCCAAGTATTACCGCCATCCATTGACCGCAATATGCCGTTACCATAGTATGTACCTACACCAATGTTATTATATTCACCTGTTCCTGCGATAATGTGTGATGGATTATTTGGATCTATCACGATTGCTCCGATTGCTAGGCTATTGGCATAATCAGATTTGGGAGTCCAGGTAGAGCCGTTATCTGTACTTTTCCACACACCAGCATTTGCCGTTCCGATGTAGATTATGCCGGGTGTTGTTGGATCGATTGCGATGCATAGGGTACGACCCGCAAATGCTAACCCAGGTCCAACCACCACAGGACCAGATCCAACTGGATTCCAATTGCAAACAGCAGGATCTGGCATAGACGGCTTAGGATCATCATCAAACGTTCGTCGTCTTCTTCTTTGATTAACCGTATCTTGTTTGTCACGTAAGAATCGAAGCTGGCTTATCTGAGTATTCCGCGTACCTAGTGGTATCATACCAATATATCCAAACCGACGTTTGAAGAAATCAAGAGCACGCCAATATGCTAGTTCCTTATCTTCATCTAGTTTAGGAGAAGGTCGTTCAAACACTTCAATAGTCTTGGACAGACTTGTCTTCTGTCTTTTATGTGTAGAGGTAACAACAAGCTCGTGTCTACCTGATTTTATACCTAACGTTGTTAAGAATACGACAAAACTACCCATAGCATCTAACTGGATATTTCCTGAAACAATATATCCCTGTGCGACACGGAACGGTATTACAACTTTACCGTCTATCTCAATCCTTACGGGACAATTACCCCAAGCTGTTCCACCGACGACAATCTGATCGCCTTCAATTACACTCATGGGACTGACTGTCAGTTGAGGATGAGTCTCGTTAGACTGAGTTCGTTCATTATCTTCCCCTGCCATAATCTAATTCTAATTTTCCTTGCTAATATAGTTATAACTCTTCAAATTTAGTAATTTATTCATGCTATCTCTTATTTCTACACGACAATTCCAACCATGGTCACGCCGCTCCTACATTATGAGTATACATATCCGCTAAATTACTTGTCACTAAGAACATCAAAATTAGAAAAGTTTTTGACACAATTAAATTATGTATTCTCGGAAAGACCTCACATTGACGTCCTAAAAATGCGATTTAACTATCACCTATCATCGTTTAGTAACTATGGCTGATCCTGAAGATAATGTTATTATAAGTCGTATGGAGGTCTAACCGGATACACAAACCATAAAGGTAATAATCGTCTATTCTCTTGCCATGAGTTTGATAAACCTTATGTCTAATAGGTCTTGGTACAATCTCCTTGATCTTCTCTAAGGACCATAGTTTTGTCTTATGTCGACTGCTGACACACTATATCTTACTAGAGGCTTTATTATTAGTCTTCCATCTCCAAGGAATTCAATCCGAAACTGATATTGATACCATTAACGTCTCTGGTATCTAGTAAAATGATATTATATATTATTACGAGAATCTATAATTGATTTATAATGTAAGGGATACAGTCGACAAACACTATATAGTGATGAGAAAGAATTCTTATCCAATATATAAAAAATGTTGTTTTCAACTAATATACTTTAATTGGGTGATTCCCAAATAGAGATCATAGAATTGCATAATCTAATATAATGAATGTGCGTACTTTATATTCACCACATATGCTGAAACGATGCCAACTACGGAATTGTAAACAATTCCCTCACAATCTCGATTTACAATATGGTACGCTTACATGCAAGGCCATTTCTATTCTCTATTCGAACATTCTTAACTAAATTTAAGGTATCCAGGTCAATAAAGGAGATCTAATTCCTGAGTTCCTACAATACTGCTCAATGAATGGTGTTATGGAAGAATGCCACCAACGATTGAAAAAGAAATCTGAGTATGAAGAGATGAAAGGGTTTTTTAGATCTTTATCTCATACTAATGATAATTATGAGCTCAGTTGCAATAGATTACTATAAGAAAAGATTCGGAGAAAACCTATCATCTGCATTTATACATTTGGTTAGAGAGGTCGGAGAGATTGCTTTAGCGATGGAGAAAAATAATTCTAATCATATAAAGCTTAAAATAACTGAAGCTGTTGCACTGTTAGAATATATAGCTTCTCGATACGACCTAGACGTCGACGCAAACATCCAGTCTCTATATTCACATAAACTTAGCAAACTAGGCAGCACTTGAGAGGTACACATAGTAATTGTAGTAACGGGTCTTCATTTTATCAATGGTGTTTGTCAGAAAGTAGCAAGTTTATTATTTTGGATCGCTTTCGACCAGAAGTATTCGATGAGTGTATGTGGTATAGTGCTATTGCTTAGCAGATGCTGATTCATCAAGCTCGCTCATGTCATGACATTTGAGGATTTGATTTGACTTGTGATGTTATTGTAACTGGCTCGATAGGACCAGTCGTAACAGGAATCGCTACTGATATCGTGGGATAATTATTAAGAATTGAGAGTGATAGTCGAGTGCATAAATAGAAAGCATCGTTAGCACTTTCTACCATCCAATTTACAAGTTTAGGAGAGCAGACTCTGCAGAATTCACATGAAATGCTAGAATGCTACTGTAAAATTTTCCACTTATCGCATCTGTGCAGTAATAAATCGCACTAGGATTGCTGATTTCAAATGTGGTGCATATTGAAGGGATAAAGAAAATGCCAATTCCAACAACTTTATTAGATACAGAAAAGGAATTTTATTATGCAAAGTATTTCAAAGTACCCTCTTATCAGAATAGCTCTTGCATTGATAACAGTCGTATTAATCGCTACTGCCATAGCCTTTGAGCTCCTTCCAGAAGAAGTAGCCAAAGACTATGTTATACCTGTTTTAGTGGCCGCTCTATTTACAGGCATGGCTCAAGCTTCAATTTATAAAAAGTATTAAATTTGCTTGTGCAGAATAGCATTTCGAGAAACTACAAGAGTGTCCATTATGTAGAACAGGATCTAATAGGAGTCCAATAGTTCCGCGTACAACTTCGAGAGTTTGTAATAGCACTAGTTATGGTAATGGTATTAAGAACTATAGCAGAGAATAGCATTGACATTTCGTACGTATTAGTATTAAGTTTGTTTTTACGTCTGTTTTATATTGTACTAGTTAGATCTGGCTACTTATTTTGGTCTTCTTACAACATTGCGACTCTATTAAGGATGAAATATTCCTGCACGTATCCCAACTATGATAAGAGAATCCTGGTACATTAATAATAATCGCTTCCATTTCTTACCATTGTTGGCCAAAATATAAAAAAAGGATCGATTGATGGAAACTCTTATTTATGCTGAAAATAAGGTATACTATGTATGGCTCAAAATGACACTCCGAAAAAGGGTCAAGCAAATGCAGCCAACCCCCTTGAGGATAATCCCTTACTTCGAAATGAACGAGAAAATATCGATAAAGTTATCGGAAGCGAAGGACAAAAACTAGCAGAAAAACGACTTGCTGCGATAAAGCGAGCTGGCGAAATGCCATCGGCATAGGATTAGGAATATAGCGCTAATAGTAGAAAAGGTAGCGGGGTTGCCAGTTTGAATAATTGGAAACAATTAGGACCAACAGTAATTACTGGTGGTCAAACTGATTCTAATGTAAAGGTAAATGTGACAGGTAGAATTACTTCCATAGTGATTCACCCAACAGATTCAAATACAATCTATGTTGGAACTGCTCAGGGTGGGATTTGGAAAACTATAGACGGAGGTAAACACTGGAGTCCGAGATCGGATAAAGCGATCTCGCTCGCAATTGGTGCTTTAGCCATAGATCCAGGGAATCCCCACGTACTTTATGCAGGAACAGGCGAAGGAAATTTTAGTGCTGATAGTCAGTACGGGATGGGTATTATAAAAACAAAGGATGGCGGTCAAACATGGGGATTACAGCCAATGAGTACATTCCTTTCTTCTCGCTTTTGTCGCATCGTGGTTAACCCTAAAAACTCAAATTATATTTTTGCTGCAGCAACTTGGCCGGCTTCTGGTATATACAGAAGCAGTGATGCTGGAGAGAACTGGGCGAAGCTAGGTGGTGGACTACCTTCAAGTTCAAATGCAACTGATATTGTTCTCGATCCTAGTAATCCAGATATAGCATATGCCGCATTTTGGGGTGTAGGAATTTACAAAACAACAAATGCAAACGCCACCTCATTCGATACCTACCCGGACTCGGGAAAGGGTCCGACTTGGAATCCTTTGACTGGAGGTCTTCCGAGTAGCGGCTTTACTCGCATCGCGCTTGGGATATCGCCGTCGTCGCCACAGAGACTTTATGCTCTAATGAGCAGTCCTTCGACTGGAAATCGCGACACTTCAAATCTTGTAAACCAATTTTACTTTACTATCGATAGCGGAAGAACTTGGACTTCAATACCATTACCAAATGCAGTTGCTTATCAAAGAACCTATCCTAATAGCTTAGGGCCTCAAGGTAGTTATAACTTGAACGTGGCTGTTGATCCGACGACTCCTGATATTGTATATCTGAGTGCACTCTCTGTCTGGAAAGCTGTGAGAAGCAGCAGCGGTCAGTGGACTTTTACAAATGTGGGTGTACCTATTCACACTGATAACCATTCATTCGCGTTTGATCCAAATAATCATCTTACTATCTACGCTGGAAATGATGGTGGGATATATCGATCCACTGATGGAGGAAATAATTGGGATGATAGTATCAATAAAGGATTGTGTATAACTCAGTTTGAATTTATGGAGCAGGATCTAGATAATGAAAGAAGAATAATCGCAGGTACTCAAGACAATGGGACGGATATATATCAAGGGAAGCCTGAGTTTTATCATGCAGCTGGTGGCGATGGTGGATTTGTATGCGTAGATCCAAACCAATCACAGAATGTTTGGCATACATTTTACAATCTGACTCCAACATTTTCATCCCAAGGAGGAGACTATAATAGTTGGGGACTACTGTACGATGCAAGAAGCGATGACCCAACTGTCAATATCTCTAAGGCTAGTTCCAACTTTTATCCTCCGATGACACTGGACAAATCTAATTCAAATAATATTGCATTAGGCGGTCTGATATTATATATAGATCATTCAAAAGGTACAGAAGGCTGGCTTGACCGTGTTGATCTACGTCTACCGAAGGACAAGGATGCATACGGCAATGAGACTCAGGATCTGATATCTGCAATTAATTTTGTTAATTCACAACTCTTGTATGTGGGTACAAATCACGGGCGTGTATACTGCGTTACTGGAACTAGAAATAATTGGACGGCTAAGGCTATTAATGGTGATCCATTTCCCAAACGCTATGTTTGGGATATCAGTACTTTGCCTAGCGATACGAGTAATAAAACGATAATAGTAGTTGTATCTGGATTTGAAGACCCTCCAAGAGATGGACACGTATTTCGCGGTGTGGTTTCACCACAAAATGATTCGGCGACATGGACAGATATAAGTGGAACTGGAACCGGAAGGCTTCCAAATATTCCGGTTAATGCCCTAGCAATAGATGAAAATAAACCAAGTACTATGTACATTGGTACTGATACAGGTGTATTCTGCACGCGAGATGGTGGCTCAAATTGGATGTCATTCAGCAGGGGTCTGCCAACTTGTCAAGTGTATGATTTGCGCCTGGATAGCTCTAGGGGCCTTCTTCGTGCAGCTACACATGGTAGAGGTATGTGGCAGTGGAGTAACAAAACCGATCCTATCGTATTGTTAACTAATGACGGAAAGCTGGAGGCATTTTGGGTACACTCCGACGGATTTATTCATCACAAATGGCAAAATGCAAAAAGTAGCAGTGATAGTTGGAGTTCTGGTTGGCCACTTCTAGAAAATTTGAATGAACAATTTTTATTTGGTACAAGGCCGGTTATAGTGAGGAATCCTAATGGGCCTCTGGTGATTTTTTGGACATATTATTTTCCTGGAGGTTGTGGATGTAGATATCAAACTGGAATGTGGCAAGCGAGCACGGGTAAACCAGCGGAATTTGTGCCAGATAATAATTGGTATGGACAATCATTGAGTTATGATCCGGTTGTAAGTCCAACGTTTGGCGACCCTGTACTAAGCCGCGGTACTGACGGCAAATACACTATCTTTTTTGTAGCTAGTACGCTGATGCATCCAAGATTATTTCAAATCACACAAGGGTCCACATACATATCCACCCAACTTCATTACACAACGCTAGATCCATTGCATGGGGGTTTAACTGGTCCTGGACCACTTGGTACAGGAGGATATTGGTCTCCTAATAGAAGGCCAACTGTAGCACAAAATCAAGACGGTAGTTTAGATATCTTTATGATGGATATGGACAATAGACTTTACCATAGTTGGCAGACTACGAAAGGTGACAGCAGTCAATCGTCTTGGTCTAATTGGGTTGGATTAGCAGGACCGTTAGCTAGTGAGCCTGCAGTAGCCAGCAATGATGACGGCAGGCTAGAATTATTCAAGATAGATGCAATTGACGGAAAACTTTACCATAGATGGCAGCTTAGAGCAAATGACAGTAGTCAATGGTCCAATGGTTGGGATCCGTTAAATCCACCGTCATTGCCTCGCGAAACACCAACAGTAGTCCGTAATGGCGACGGCAGATTAGAACTATTTATGGTAGGTATGGATGATATACTCTACCATGGATGGCAGACTACAAAAAATGATAGCACTAATTGGTCTGATAGCAACTGGCAAAAATTAGCAATAATATCGTGGCCACTAAGCAGCAGTCCAGTAGTAGCCAATAATGAAGATGGTAGACTAGAATTATTTATGGTAGGTCCAGATGGACGACTGTTCCATAATTGGCAGACTACAAAAGGTGATAGCAGTCAATGGTCGCGATGGGACTTTTTAGTTGAATGATAATGATAATATTGTCGAAAATGAGACGAGCTAAGTTTAGATTGACCATTCGATATACTGATCAGAATAGTTCGTTAGTAACTAAGCCATGGGGCGCGTTATGTCTTGCCTGCCTTACATCAGATTATGCTAAGTTAATAGATGGTGGCTCATGAAGG
>DATBGR010000224.1:0-7778 GCA_036557905.1 Nitrososphaeraceae archaeon
TGATCAGTGGAGAATTCCAAATGGAGTTCATGTAGAATTTTGGTATGACTTTACGAATGGCGGAAAAGGACCTTGGATAAAATATGCAAGCTTAGACGATACATTGCCAGGATACTGCGATGGGGGTTCTATAACTGGACCGATAGGCATGAATGGTAGACTAATAAGTCCTGCACCAGCTCAAGATACTATGAGACTGAATGGAGCCGATGCCACTTATATTGGAGGTTCGATTGTGGAGTTGATGCCAGGTCAAACTCCTAAAGGGGAGAAGGTTATAGTAATCCTTGAATATTGTTATCTTAGATGCGGCAATTACTTGTGAATCATTATCATATGAAATATAACCACGTGCATGTCGGTAATTGTTTATGGCTTTAATTTCGCACTTGCTTAGAGTGTAAAGTCAGATTCATGAAACAATGTCTGTCTCGACCGTACTATGTATTCTTCATCTCTAGGATTACCGTATTTGTAATGTACATTATTTGGGGCGCCTCATGATATATAGCATACATAAATTATATTACCATCATATGATATCAGTCTACATTAGGTGATGATATTTATAACCTGTCATTTCTCCTATCGTATTATAACTTTATGTGCGATTAAGAAATCCGATGTTGTCCGATGTGTTAGACTTATTATATATTAATGGAATTACTACGTTGATCCGCATAGACTAGCTACTATCTATAGATATCAGTCTAAGGCTTGTATTTGACTCTATGTTATTACATCGGTCATTACGTGATGAAGATGTTGCCTTACAGCGGTTCTGTGGGCTGTACATAGGAAATGCTTACAGAAAAAATCGTTCACTGCGGCTTGAGCCATCGAATCACTTAGATATATACCCATTACAAACATGACCTTCCATAAGTTACTATCAGCTTATAAGTATCAAAAATCTTAACCTATTAGACTTACTGTGGATTCCAGAACTACGACTAATGGCTCTGAAGAGAAACAAAAAGAGTTAGAAGATAAAGCAAAGCCTTTAGATCCTCGTACGTTTGACGAATGGATGGAACGAGTCAGTACAGTAGCAAAACAAATTTGTAATGATCCTGACGGTAAACGCATACAGGTTGTCAAGACTGGTCTAATTAAATATGATTTCCCCTCAGATAATGAATCGATAGACTGTATCATTCAATCGATACGACAGCAGTTTAATTCAATGTCACCGCCCCAACAAAAGTTTTTCAAAGAGATTATGACTGGTCTAGAAGCAAAAAAAGAAAAGAATGAGTTTGAGTCTAGATCATGATCACTAAGAATTGACAAGTAGACAGTATTTTGGAATGATAAGAATCGTGATTGATATTACTTCATCTGAATCTTTTTCAATTTCACTTATTGAAATTTAGTTTCTGTATTTTGTCTTAGTCTTATTGTACAGATTTTCAAGACAGTTATGAGGCTTGTTTGTAGTTTTGTCAAGAGGTACCTTTTTACCAGAATCACTGATAAAGCGGTCGTCAAAGTAGATTAATGTCGTCTTACAGCTCCGACATAACAAATGGTGCTCTCTACTCCATACCTTACTTGATTGTTTACATTGGTGTATGTTAAATGTCTCTGGGTCTAATGGTATCTTTTTACCATTCTTGCTAACTTTTTGGTCTGAAAATGTTATCTCATTATTACAGTATCTGCATGATAGCATTTGTCCATGTAGCAACTTCATTAATAAATGACCTACAGGCAGCTGGGTAGACGGACGGACTATATGAATAACACTAAGATTGTTTGCTGAACTGGTTCATTCAGCCAATCATAACAAGCCTGGCAAACAACTTTTTGCCTTTGTCTCAAAAAGAATTGTTGAGTAAATCTAATGAGGAAGTGTCTAGTCTAACCTGAACCAATAAGCCAACACTTAAGGGCTGTTTGTTTGTTAGGCTCTTTTACAATTTCCGCCTAGCAGACAAGCAGCCTTATCTAACCATAAATAATTTATCGAAATACTATATGTTTAGTACAACTTGACAAAAATATCAATGCATTATCAATAACTACAACTGAGAAATACCTTAGAGCACAGTAGGTTATACCCCAAAAGGGCTCAATTGACTTAACCGAACTCGACGACTCATAATTTACGCTATCTCTCAAATGCATATAGGATTATTGTATAAATTATCTATAAACGATAAATACAATATTGAACCGCCGCTGCCACCTAGCCAGAAGTCCTGTTTATTTACTATTCAATCATACAATACTGATAGTAGGCGACTACTAATTTACAAGCAATTCACATTTCCGGTGTAGGATAAGACATACCTCTGTTCCACTCATTAGTACCTTATCCTACAACCGTGTCTCCAGTGTTGATTAATAGCTGCTTGTAGAACAAAAATCAATCGCTTTAAATAAAATTCTTCAAAGGATATAATGTCGACCAATCAACACAAGGCTTTCTCAAATAATGGGTGTCTTTAACCCCATTATTTGATTTTAGAAACGAAGGAGCGAACCATCAAATATTCTATTACATAAATCATACCCTATCTCAGGCTCTCCTTCTCTAAATCGGTAGTCTGGACTTTAATCTTATAACTGACTAACAACATACCAAATTGCCACAGTCAAAGTCAAAATCAAAAGAACTAACAGTAGCAGAAATCAAGAAAATGATTTACAAGGAAATTCAAAAGAAGAAAAAGTCGGTAGACCCAGAAAAGTTCAACATGCGGATTGTGGAAGAGAGACTAGCTGAGGAAGAAGCCATGCAACAAATATACGCAATGATTTTGGACGAAGAACTACGAAGAAAGAGAGACAATAATAATAATAACGGTCAGACGACTCTAAAAACCAGTAAAGAACAAGCGATTAAAATAAAATTATCTGACAATAAGAATACAACATAGGATTTAGTGCTGGCCTATGGTTGGTACCAGAACCTTATTCCTATGCGGCTAGCTGCCATAGCACCCATATGGTAGAGGATAGGATAAGTGCTACGGCAGCCAACAGTTTTATTTACCATAGCAAGCGTCTTCAGTTCTTCGTGTACTCTGTCCTGCTTTGCAAGTCAGTGCAACAAAATATTTTTAGCTAACTAGTAGGACCTATAAAATAGGTCTAAGTAGACTAGAAGGTCGATTTAGAACATTTTGCTAAAGCGCTTTAGCATGTTAATGTGCATAGTATCTGTGCCTTCAGACCAGGCGAAGGATCTTCGAAACACGCTGGGATAGCCTTTTCTTTTTCAAGCCATAGCCAAAGCCAGGTAGTGGTTATCCCAGCGGCATTAATTGGAGGAGCATTCTACAAAACTAAATGACACTTGAATATAATTGGACTCCATAGATGCATTCAATTTTATCACTTTCCTCAGACGTCAGTTTCTATACCCAAGACACCCTCCATTCTTGATGATCTTTACAATCCGACATCTCGCAAATCTGGCGTCACGCATATCGGGTTGTATTGCCATTTCTGAAATAACTAACCGGATTTGAATCGAATATTGTTTAAGATATTGAATCTTGCTTAAGAACTAAATATTCTACTTTAAGTTCACTAATTGCTACTATCTATAGATATCAGTGTTTGTACTATCATCGGACTGTTTCTGTGCCAAATTATCAACCACACGTACCAATGATTTTAGCATTATTGAGCTCAGATTCTCTTTTACTGACATAGCTAGAAATCTGCCTTAGATGGATAATTAATAAATGTAATGTCTTATAAGTAGGACCGGCGATTGATAATACCTTATAAAGATAAAAAACAACAATTTCCACAGCGTTGGATAGTGGAAATATTAGCATTTATTCTAGTAATTACATCTTTGTTAGGAGTTTTTCCTTCTCTTTTCTCTTCAGGTATACCTTTTCCCACTATTAATACAGCAGCTGCATTAGCACAACCAACATCGATAGTACAACCTTATGAAATCACTACAAGAGGAAATTTACCTTATCCTGTCACTGTACAAGGCAATGGTTATAATAACAAATATCCACTTTTAAACACTCGGCAATTATTCAATAACTGTCCGAACGAAATGGCTATTATTGGTCATGGATGGGCACTAAATGAAACGCAGGCCAAAGAAAGATTTGATAGGGTAAAGATGTCTCTTGAGCACAATCAATATTCAATTCCAATTGTAGGTTTTAGTTGGGATTCAAATACAACATGGGCTGATGAAAAAACGATAGCTAATGAAAATGGGCCTAAACTGGCAAAATTTATCTTTGATTATATGAACACATGCAAGCACCAACATAACAAAGACGTTAACGTCAGATTGGTTGCACATTCACTTGGCGCAAGAGTAGCATTGAGCACATTAGAAGGCCTAAACTACATTCCTGCATGGAATACCAATCACTTTAAGATAATATCTGTACATTTGATGGGGCCTGCTGTAGACAATGAGGAGGTATCGAAAAACCCTTCAGATACTGGCGATAGTTTTTTTGACGATGGGATAGTATATGGAAAATTCATACAAAAAGAGGTTATTCATTTCTTCAATTTGTATGACCCGCAGGATAATATGCTTAAGCCAGCCCTATTCCCACCAATTTACTACCCTGTTTTTGAAGGCGATTTACCACTGGGATATCATGGAAAGCAAGCAGGAATAGATTCCCCATCATCATCAATATATAGAGATATTAATGTTGAAAATGAAATACGCAACATAGATGATTCAGATGGAGATCGAAAATGCGATATGCCCAATCCATTTAGTCCAGGTAGTTGTACCATCAATGCAGTAGGAGAGAATCATTTAGGCTATTTTGGTTTCAGAAGTGCTATTAATGATAAGCTAATATATGACGGCGCAATGAATGTGATTGTAAGCAACTGGAAAGGCCAGTGAGATAAATTGTTGGTTGAGATTATTTGAAGTATAGCAGAAGGGTCCTATGTTTCTAGGACTCGAATATTTATTGTCAAGCATATCTCCAATACCGCCACCAAATATGACTACTACTATAGATGAAAATACTCTTGATGAGAACATAGGTATAGGAAAAAGCTCTCCCCAGGGCTCAAGACTGCAGTTATATGTCCAAGTCCCCCCAAGCAGACTATATTGCGGCACAGTATTTTTGATAATATTTATATCCTGCAATTTCTCATATTGTATTATAACTGTATGTCCGTGATTAATTATCCCGGATTGGTTAAGAATCCGTATCATCACAATGTGTTAAACTTATTACCTACTAACAGAATTAGATACGTTCATTCACATTAACTAGATGCTACTATCTATAGATATCATCAATCGAGGGTCGGTAGATATTAAGTTCATCACCGATCATGATAGCTTTACCTGTGAATCTGGTCCTTTGAGTAAGTTTGAGGAACTTTAATAGCTCTGATTTATGTGCCTCCGGATCTTTATTTTATATAATGCTCAATGGATTCCAAAAATGTTCTTTACTTCAGGACGTAATAAACAGTAATAGTAATCTGTTTGATAGCAATTATTGGATAACACGGACTCTGGTCTAAATCATGTTCTGGATCTGATTTAGAGTCTATCCCAAAATTATCCTCCTGTAAGTAATAATGCAACAACCTAAACATACTAATGCAAAATAGTTTTCTATCTTCTTTTCATATCTAACCAAAAGTTTTCTGAACCTATTGTGCCAAGAATTTGTTCTTTCTACAACCCATCTTCTTCTCTTAATGTGATGATTACCACCTTTTGTTATAGAATGTTCTCCTCTATGTGGAATATGTGGCAGGTATCCTTTCTTAATAACACTATTCTTAGTCTCCCGAAAATCATATCCTTTATCAAGAAAGAAGTTCTGTTTCTCTTTATTAATCTTGGAGGACGGTCTTTTGACTACAATATTATCCAGCACACTCATAGCAGCCTTCATATCATGCGTATTCGCAGCAGTGATAACAACAGAAAGCGGAATGCCTTGTCCGTCAGTCAGTACATGACGTTTTGTTCCTAACTTGCCTCTGTCTGTAGGGTTAGGTACTGTCATTTCCCCCCTAATGGTGCCTTTACAAATACACTGTCAAGAGATTGCCAGTTCCACTGAATGCCTACTAGGTCATCATATACTCTTAACAATCTAGTCCATAACTTTTTAAATACCTCAGACAATGACCATTGTTGGAATCGTCTATGACATGTAGAACCTGAGCCATATTCTTTTGGCAACATCTTCCATTGACATCCAGTTCTCAATACATATAGAATGCCTTCCAGTACATTACTAAATGATACCGCTGGACGTCCGATTGTATTAATTGGTTTTTCTGGTGGAAGGATCATCTTGATTTCATTCCATAATTCGTCCGGGATACTTTTGATAGTTGGAAGATACTTGACTCTATCGTAAGCCACACATATGAACAGTATATTCTCAAGCTATATGTCTATCTATTTTTGGGATAGGTTCTTAGTGTAGTATATTGTGTTTAGTAACAATAACCCCACTCCAAGTATTATACACTTCTATATAGCGAATCAATATAGCATTGGGAATGTGGTTATGTCATACATACTCCTAAACTCAGCTTCATGGCAATTGTTCCTGATGCAATTCTATCGTATAGATTATCATAGTTATGAGGATATCGAATGTCGCATGGCTAATACAAAAGAAGATATTCCTCATAACTATAATCCTCGGTTACTGATTTTGTTTTGTTGGCTTATAATAATAATACTAGATCCTAAATAAAAAAATAATGCCGATTCTTGCTCTAGAGAGTGAAAATGTTCTGAAATAACCGACTCAGATGATTTGAGATAAATTAAAAGTGGATCAAGTTAACTACACTCCTTCTCTATGAGCCGCCAGGCAAGAGTCGACATGGTTAGAATATACACCATGATTAATTTGCTGACTGTAGTTACGTGGTTATATTGACACGTTTCTCCACACGTAACTACAAATCATGATACTTTTTCCGATTACTACTTCACGTTATTATAAAATCATAAAATATAAAATTAAGGCTGATTCTAATCCTCGAAAACAGAATTAGAGTTCGCCTCTCCTCTGGGAGACATTATCATCATATATTTCTATTTTCATTAATGCTTTGTAACATCGGAATCTGCGGATATAATTTTAGCGATAACGCATTCTAAATCTGTCTTCTTACAGCGTTTATCTGTCCTTATTCAACACAGGGAAAAATATCATAAGTCACTCAGAAAGAAGCAATATTAACAAATTATATAAAAACCTGGGTGCATGAGCTCTTCACGAACACCCAGGATGGAATGAACACATGTCCTTTGTCATCTGTGTTGCTTGACGCCCCTGTAAAGGCAGTACAAGTAAGCACGTAGTTAATCGTATAAAGGGCTTGCTCACTCAAGGGGTTTACTTACGTTGCTGATTTTTTTAGTACCATATTTTCGGAATATACTGGGTTCATATCTTCGATTTGGTCATTGTAAACATATAGGCATCAATTTTTTCCATTCTTGGGGGAATGATTAGTTCAAGTCTTATGTTAGCATTTTTGTTGCATCTCTGCTATCCTGTGAGAGCTTATTCTGGATGGTTGACAGTGGATTGACCAAATCTGTCAGGACTATCAATTTAATGGCTGCCTGCTTGTTGTTGGAATGTTTAATTTGCTGGTCCAGTCTACAAATTGCGCGCTCTATTAATTCCATCCTCACTTTGGCGAAATGGGTTATCTATACATTGCAGATAGGTAGACTACATTAATAATTGCAAACACAAGAACAAAATTGAAGTATCTGATAGGGTATACAATCATTTTACCATAAGCGGAGCCAACAA
>DATBGR010000225.1:0-12344 GCA_036557905.1 Nitrososphaeraceae archaeon
TTATGCTTTTGGCTAATGTCGGCACATCTGAGTCGTCAACGTATATGCCTATTTTTCAAAAGATGATCAATTCATTTAGTTCATCCGGTCTTTTTATATCACAATCAAAGAAGGAAAATGTAGTATAAAGACAAGGACCAATTCAGTTGTACATACTATAGCTGTTCATACATTTACCTGATATGTGATACAGAGTAAAGGATCTACATTGATTTTATGTCAATACACGTTAGTGATGCTTCATTATGTCATTTTTGGTAAATGAGGTATTGCTATAATGCTATATATACCAGATTTTTGATGCCATCTCGGATAGCACATCTATGCGTATATTTAGAACTGTAGCATCTAAGGATAAGAATGGGGATGGTATTGAAAGCAAAGAATTAATGAAAGAAGCGAATTTGGATCCTAAGATGTATTATCAACGGGTATCTAGAATATTGAAGACTGATTTGATCAAGAAGCAGGATGATAGATATTTCCTTACCGCGTTGGGAGGAGAGATATATAGCGGTGTTAGAATACTCGATGAAGCACTCTGCATATTTTGGAAACTAAAGGCAGTGGACGCACTCATGTCATCTTGCAATTTAACAGAACGCGAATTAAGTTGTATTGTGGACCGCTTGATTGACAACGACGAAATTAAGAATATTCTAAAAAAAGATTATTATTATCATCACATTCCATAACACATTATTAATCAGAAAATATGTAAAATTAGGTAGAGGACAGATCATAATATGAATTGTGACACCTAATTGTAATCTAATATATATCAAATCAAAAGTTTCGTCTGTTTGTTGTAGGATTCAAAATAATTAATTATTTATAATGAATGGATCTTTTGTGTTTGCTTATGCAAAATCTTATGCCATGTAATCACGTGCTGATTGTTTTAGTCTTAACGCTCTCTTTTTTCATTATTGCTACAAAGAATAATGCAAGGGCTACGAATTGCATTATTGATAAAATCAGCTCTAGCATAGAAGATTCGATTTCTGGTATGAATAGATTGAGTCTTGATACTATTACATGGACGGCAAACAGTGCGAACGCAATCGATACGTATAGAATTCTTTTTGTTTTCAGAGATTTATAAGCAATCAAGGATAATGCAAATAGAATAGCGGCAAATATTCCTGTTCCAAAGTCAAAAAATTCAGCAAAATCTCCCTTATCCAACGTATCGGTATTGTAATTGTTAGAGCCTTTCCCATTACTCTCAGTGTCGGATATAGATGTAGCTACAACTTGTTGAATGTTTGAAAGAATTCCCAAGGATAGGAAGAGAAATAGACAAACTAAGGTATATGACTTGAGAAAGAGATCAAGATTAAAACTAAAATTATGCTTCATCTTGCCTTGATCCATCTAGTTTTTCTGCTTTCGAAATTGTCTCTTGGTTATCATCATATATCGTACTCTCAGGTCTAGAGGATGATGCCAAATCTAAAAAGAGTTCTGCCAGCCTATCTGACAATTTGCTCCAGATCGTAGGATAGTATGACTTGAGCAGAGCAATTATGTCGTTAACATCGCCTTCAATAAAATATCTTACAAATCGTCCTTCCTTATTACTTGTAACTAATCCAATATTAATTAGAACAGACATGTGCCAATTGATTGTAGGCGCAGTTACGCAAATGAATCGACTTATTTCTCCTTGGGTCGATCCTGGATTTTCAACAAGATATAATATAATCTCCCTAGGAGTCTCTTGTTGTAGGATTGCCAATATGTCTTCGTTTCTTTTTCCTAATATGGAAACTGTGAAATACACTTTATATATACCTCTACGTTTTGATTTCATCATACCCAACTTATGAAGCACGTCTAGGTGGTGTTGAGTGTCGCCATTGGCTATGTCCAAGTTTCTACTCAGCTTCCTTAGATGAATTCCAGGGTTATTCTTAATGTAATCGTAAACTCGACCTCTATTATATGGAATGAACTGGTCTTTTACTTCATCTACCATACTCTTCATCATAGTGCAAAACACCACACTTCAATGGCTCTGACTGACTCCCCTGTTCATACAGCAGCCAGATTTAGTCGGTATATATTTCAAGAGCTACATAATAATAGGTGCCTATCATTTTTCTTATTTGAGGTACACTCCTCTAAACACGACATTACATTGAATTTGATTGAATATAGAACGAACAAATCAAAGACAAATGTACGTCAAATATTGAAAATATGTAATAGAATCTCGTCTAGTTATAAAACCCCAACTTGAATGACGTCAAGTATCATTAAAGTTGAAATATTGTAGGGAAGTTATGAGAATGAAAGTAATGATCTATCATATATTTTTGAGAAAATCTCCGTGAAATCAATTTTGTATCCAATTATTCCCAGAAGAGCTTAGAACATATTTAGGTAATCGTACCTCAATCCTAATATGCAATTCTTGTTTAAATTTTTGTAAAGTGTTGTCAGTACAGAGAATATTAATAATAATTCCGATTAAACGAGGTGGTAAACAGGAACAAGAGATACTAAATACACAGATAAACATTTTCCACTATGTATGAGGTGATGTCACTTACAGCTGCACAAAGACCGCATCATAGTATTGGTTTTAGGCGTATTAGTAATCATTACATTTTCAATTTACACATTCGGTTCTAACTCAACTAAACCTAAGAGTGGAACAAAAGTTGAACCAGTCAAGAACGTAGTTACAACAAACAATAGTAACCCAGACAGCGTAAGTAGCACATTCACTAAAAACACAACAGAGATATCAAAGTCAATATCTCCATCCTCAAATTCTTTCTCTCCCTCATCTATATCTATGTCTATATTTGAAAACCGTGAAAAGACAGAGAATTTCTATTCCATCCAATTCCCCAGTAACTCAACCGTACTACATGGCAATGACTCTGGGAGTTATGTAGCAAAATTCTCTAGAATTATCTTTTCAGTCGATTTGATCGATATACCAGATAACTCGAATATCAATATCTACGCCATAACTCAACTTAAACCCTCTCTTCAAGAATCTTTGAAGAATTTTAATCTAATAGGATTCAAACAGCTGAAGTTGTGAGGACAAAGGGCATGGGAGCTATTCTACACTTGGAGGAACACTACACAAAATACAGAGTCTGTAAAAACTCTAGTAGAAGGTAGTGATAATGCTGCGGCAATTACTTTTTCTTGGCCACAACAACAATACAGTCATCAAATCATAAATTCCACTGTAGTAAAACCTGTTCTAGCCAGTTTTCACTGGACTCCAAGATAGTATCAGTTCTTGGAAGATGCTGGTGATACTAATAAATGAATCTAGAAATTAAATATCTAATCATTTTGTTGTCAGTTGTACTGATCTTTGGTGGACTCTATTTCAAGTTTATGTACGATGTCCCGGACGGAGAGGAGATAACCAATATGTGGGTTAGTTGGTTTTTGATAATATTTGGAGTAATCGGTATTTTAGTTAGTACATTATGGAAAAAGAGAGATCCTCTTAATATCGCGGGTCCTGATGACGATGAGGAACACGTTGACTTAGATGTTGAGTATTTTAGAGCTACTCATATGCAACGACAAGATAAGAATGATGAAATTGGCAAGATCGATTCCCGTGATGCTGAAGAAAAGTGAAAAAATAGAGTATGAAAGAGAACGCAGATAGATGGTGCTTTAGCAAAGTACAAGACAATAGTATATCTACCCTAGAACTGACTAAAGTTTATGGAAACTTTCGGGCTGTAGATTCTCTGACAATAGATATCAGGTCAGGGGACATAGTTGGTTTTCTTGGACCCAATGGAGCCGGTAAAACAACCACTATCAGAATGTTGTGTGGTCTTCTTTCTCCTAGCAAGGGTAACGCAACGATAGCAGGACTTGATGTTATGAAAGACAATCCAGAGATCAGAAGGATAGTTGGCCTTCTTCCAGAAAGTTCCGGGTTTTACAACTGGATGAATGCCAAAGAATATTTGCTTCATTTTGCAGCCTTATACAAAATTGAATCACACTTTGCAGAAAGCCGAATCGCTGCACTATTGAAAAAGGTAGGGCTTGCCAATAAATCGTTTGCTCCGATAAGTTATTACTCACGTGGTATGAAACAAAGACTAGCACTTGCAAGGACTTTGATAAATAATCCAAGAATAATTTTTTTGGATGAACCAACACTTGGCTTAGATCCAAAAGGTCAACAAGATATCCAAGAAATATTGCTAGATCTCAATAAATCGAAGAACGTGACGATATTCCTTTCCTCGCATGCAATTAGCGAAGTTTCGTCACTTTGTAATACAATCGCAATTGTGAATCGGGGAAAATTAATTGCAAACGGTACTATTGAGGAGTTAAGGAATTTAGCAGGTGATTCGAATGATCTTGTGCATATCACTGTTTTTAATTCACAAAATACATCTTATGCTCTCTCTAAATTACCCGTGGACAATATAATTAGATACAAAGGAAATGATACAGATAGAAGATTTAAAACAGTTGTCGTGGACCCTAAGCGCGGAGATAGTTCTCTAAACGAAATTATAAAGAGCTTTGACAAAATAGGACTTCAAATATATGAAATTCGGAGAGTGAATATTGGACTTGAAGAGATCTTCTTCAAGCTTACCGAGAAAAGTAGAAGCAACGCTAATTACAATATCAGTCAACAAGATAATTTTCGGGGACGAAGGCAATTATCATATTTACCTGACCAACATGATGCGGCTACGGACCAGTTTGGAATTGAGCCACAATAGAGGTCAAGATTTAAAGTGTTAGAACTTTATCGTCATGAATTATCCGGTAGTTTTTACTCATGGCGTGGGGCAGCATGGCTAGTCGGAGCTTCGTTGATTTTTAGTCTAGTAGCTTATTTACTGTTAACAGATAAAGAGCTTAGCCTATTAGATCAGGGCGAAATGCTGTTCACTCTAGCAGAGGTAATTGTGGCTCTAGGAATAATAATGTCTGCAGCTAATGCATCTTCGACAATATCCTCAGAGATGGAATCAGGCACCTTTGAAAGTTTACTTCTCGTCCCAATATCTCACAAGCAAATAGCACTACAAAAACTTTTTTCGATTATCACAATCTGGATATTTTTATATATGGTATCAATTCCTTATTTGATAGTAGTTGCTAGTGGTACAACCTTAGCGTGGGCTGCTATTCTATATACTGGAGTATATGGAACATTATTAGTAACTGGAATTTCATTGATCTCAATTGGTATCTCTGCCAAGCTAAAGTCCTCTAAGAATAGCATTATGACTATTCTCATGATTGTCTTAATATTACTTGCCCCTTCGATATTTTTTGCACCGTCTCTTAAAAAGACAAACTTTGGTACAGTTCTAGAAGGTATTAATCCCATGTCCCATACAGTAAATTCGCTTGACAGCATATTGGTAGATAATGAACAATCGATGCTCCAACAAATAGAACATATTTGGCCTGTTGTGGTTTTTGCATTAATTTGTTTTGTATTTTTTGTTGTTTTTACAAGAAGATTTGAGATAAAAGGGTGAGAATAGTATGGCAGAAATCGATGAAAGCAATAGATCTGACTATCAATCTCAAAGCATGGTAATATCTTTCTTTATAATAGCCATGTTATTAGTATTAATTATTCCATACATAATACAGATGTATGAGAATGGGTCACAATCACTAAATAATGATAATGTCATATTCCATCTTTTTTCACAATTAGCTAGTGGTGAAAATAACTCAAGTCGACTTCCATTCTTTATGACCTCTTCACAACCATTGTCCACATCATCATTCTCTCAAGCTACAAGTAATAACAATATCAAATTAGAGATATCCTCTCCTAGGGAGATACATGGTATTGCCGGCCAATTCATAAGAATAAATGGTTCTTTAACTAACCTTAATCCAAGACAACCATTTTTGGGTGGGATCGCCTACATATCGTTAGTAGATAACAGCTTAAAAGTGCCAGTAGATCTAGAAGATTGGAGTGCTGAAAAGGGCTTGTACATTCCATCTATGAATATAACTCAGCCCATTCCTTTAGAATGGAATGTTAGGCTAGTCAAGGCTGGCTCATACAGTGTTGACATACTATTTAACAAAGGTGATAGCTATTATATGCCCCCAATCATAAGCTCAAGGATATTAATGGAGGTAGCTCCAAAACTTAATTTGAATCCTGGAAACGTCCTTCCCATCGCTTTTGGAGTGCCTGCAGTTTTAATGGGATTACTTGGGATTATTAATTATATTCGAGGTAAAAAGACTGGTGTGTACTCCTAGTAAGATACGTTTAACATAATTCTGCAGATCTAGCAAGAAGCGTTATGTTGACACATCCAAGTTACTATATACTATGTGTTATAATGATTCGATCTGATTTTAGTTATACAAATGAAAAATTCTCTTTTGTTACTAATAACATTTAGTCTATTGTACCTAAAACCTAATATAAAAAGACTGGTCATAATAATAAAAGCCGCACCATTGAATTCGTTGTGTTGGTTAACATTGTGGCTGGTTCGCATGCTTTTTGTGTGCATCCTGCTGCACCTTTAACCAGTTATTAGTAGCGAATTCTTAATCGTAGATTTTTAGATCGGTTCTGACAACCCGTTATAGTCTTGGAGATCGTCCCCGTACCTTCATAATTACGTATGGGACTGTTTCTGAGATGGGTCCTCTTGGAAAAGCAATCTTGCAGATACTTCATATTCCAGATCCGCTTATTGTAATCCGCAATGCATACAACATCATATTAATATCAAGATTAATTCATAATTCTGATTTCATTCTATTCATACCCATATAAAATATCGATTCAGCGCGACTAAACCATTGAGCCGAGTACTAACTCTCTTTTATTTCATCCGAAGGTTTAATACTTTTGAAATTAAAATATAATGCAACATCATATACAATTTTCAAAAGCCCTCCCAACACAAATGGGGCCGATAAAAGCGATAAGGACTGCAATATATAACCAGCTAATGATGGAGATATTGCCTGTGTGATATTTCTTGATACGTTGGTGATTCCTGCAGCGGCGGTTCGTTCACTCTCTTTAACTACTGCAACTAAATATGATTGTCTTGTAGGCACATCCATTTGTGATAAAGCCATTCTAGCAAGGTATAATACTACTGCTAGAGGGAAAGTAGGAGCAAATGCAATAAGTATAAGCAAAATATTTGATGGAATATGCGTAAAAACCATTGTATTGATCAGTCCTACTTTGTCAGCAATTTTTGCCGCTGCAAGATAGGAGAATGCGGTAAGAACTCCCGCTATCGAAAAAATATAAGATAATGTTGTTAAATCAACGCCAAATTTAGTAAAAAACCATAATGATACTATGCTTTGAAGGACAAAACCACCAGCGAATGAGTCTAGAGCAAAAAGAGAAGATAGTTTACCTACAACCTGCTTTGATTTTGGAGATAAAACCTGTTTTACCGTTTTAGAGTCTTTGTTGTTATCATTATTATTTACTTGCACCTCCACTTTATTTGAAATCAAATAATAAATGCCCAATACCGCAAGTCCAATGATACTATATAGTAAAAATAATGGTCTAATAGATTCAGTTTGGTTTAATCCAAACTGCTGTGCAATTAATTGTGGTAAACCCGAAAGCAGGACACCAGCAGACATTGCAAAAGTTCCAACCATATTGTAAAATGCATAAGATGTGTTCCTTTTCTTTATTTCATTGACGGTCTGTGGTAGTGCAGCTTGTTCTATTGAAAGGAATGCACCAGTTTCAGTCCCAGTTACATTAATTGTGCCTATTAAAGCAGAAATAATTAATGCTAAATAGTTAGTTGTTACAAAAAATATTGCCCCAGATAGCGACATTAATGCTGCATATAAAATTAGAACCTTTCTTCTACCTACTCTGTCTGCATAGAAGCTAGCAATTAAAGTGAAGATTACACTATTCACTAAAGTAGCAGTCAATATTAAACCGATGTAAAAATCCTCGAATCCGACTAACTTTAGATAGATCGCAAGAATAACACTTAGAAAGCCGTATGCAAATGTTCTTAATGTTCTTGCAGCTAGAATTAGTTTGCCATCTTTTGATAACCAACTAAACACGTCTATTATTTGGTGTGCGTTCTAATTCCATATAAATCTCAAGATTATGATTCCCTTTTCCATAGAGAAATTTGAAGGCTATTGGGTCAGTCGCTATCTACCATTTCGCTTATCATCTCACATCAAAAAATCCCATCATCTCAACTCTGAAAATTCATTTACATGATAATGAAACATGTATCAACCAGGTAAATCATATTTAAACTCTAATATTCTCCTATCACTTTGAGTTAAAGCAACAATATCATTGACAAATGCAGGCGTTGTAGATGTGCCACAGCTCATCCGGGATTATGTCAACGTTTTTTCAGAAAAGACGAATACATTATTAATGTATTCCAAGATAGAGGTTACTTACTTTCCCTATCAACTATGGTTCGTGATCTCGGACCAGAAGGAATGAGGAAGATGATTGATTCTTCATTTGTATATACCCAGGAAATGTTAGTCTCAAAAAGAATTTGATAAGTTAATTGGCAGGACTTCTACAGATGGTGTTAATGATGTTGTTAACGATGTTGTACTCAAACCATTGGACGGTAAGGCGCGCAAGGAGCTAGATGATACGCTTGGAAAATAGCTCTTGGAAGAAAAGTAAGATATCTGATCTCTAGACATAGGAAAGACTAGATAATCAAAATAAAGATAAGCAAGAAACAAAATAATCAATTAACAACTCTTTTATACTTTTTAGTACGGAATTGTCCTAGAAAACCTAGGACAATTCTTCCTAGGTCTCATGGAAGTGGCGATGGCTCATTATGTCCTGGGCTTGTAAATGTGTCATGACATGCTTGAAAATCTTGTATCTCAGGTGAGAACGTTTTCTGAAGCTGTATGCATTGTCCATTATTTCCGCCCGAGTCAGCAAATCCTGTAGTTATGCTTATCATTAACGTTAACACTACTACCACCATTATTGCTGCGGTTACTGTTTCTGTTCTAAAAATCATTTACTGGTACGATTCTTTATTCACCTTATACATTCACATCCATTATTTTTAACAAAAAAAGAAGTTAAAAGGAGAATTCGATTAGAAATTTAAATAAATAAGAATGTCGAAATAAGACTAATTTTGATTATGCAAGATGCTGCATTAAATTTCTATGTTGTTTGAATTTTTATTTTGATTCCTTTCTCTCATCGTAGTTCGTCTATAATCATGGCTGATATTTGTTGCATTACTTCTACCTCTGCTAAGTTGTCCTCAACAATCCGAATGTTGAACTTTTCAGGGTCCGCTTGCTCCTGTTTCTTTTTAATTTCTTTGTAAATCATATCTTTAACCTCCTTGATGTTCCTTTTTGTTTTGTTTTTACTTTGGGGAATATTAGCTTGATAGTGGATAAGATTCCTAAAGATTGCAGAACTGTAGACAGAGGGAGACCATGAAGTTGATATGATAGGCAATTAGCATTACTCCAATTGCTCTCTATCATATAATAGTGGTCAATCCCGGTTTTTTGACACATATTACATAGTCAAAATAATACTTAGCACTTATCTAGCCCACATGTATAATTGAAATTCATTTCAATCATCGAAATTTGATTTAAATTACTCTTCGTACGCCGGTATCGTGTAGAGTGAGTTCACTTCATTACTAGGAAAAGATACCGTATTCAACGTTCAAAAAGGGGGCAATATTACATCATCTACAGAGTGTATGATGCACCAGGTTCACGGAAAAATACAGGATTTGGTTATTAGGTAATAATAATGTAAGAAGAAATTGGCCGGTGTACAAAGAATAACGACTATACTGTAATATAGAGTTTATTTGCTGGTTTAAAAAATTAGATGGGAAGATTAAAGTATGCTTTCTTACAGCTGGAGAGATGTATCCGGGGCATATTCTGACATATTTTCTTTACTTCCTGCAAACTGTTTTATTCGAAAGCCTGTAACAAATAAAGAGATCTTAGAACATCTGGATATAGTGATGTATTGTGGCCAACAAAGTTATTGTTATTAACCAATTAAAGCAATAAGTAGAAACTTAATATGCGGCGCGCCAATCACTAAAACAAAATAATACATCTTTATTATGATAGCCTTATGCATTTCTAATGATGCACGCCGAATAAATATTATAATGATAATAATTCTATAAGCTGCAAACCCATCACGTTCAGAATTAGTCTATACGAAGATAAGCTCGATTCAACTTATCGATGTTAGGTAAAAATCAAATTTCTTTACTGATCCCAGTATATCCATATCGGAAACAGCCTCTTCTAATAATGGTGTGAAACGTACAACATTAAAAGGGTTTTCTAAATTGGGAGATCAAATGTGTAGATTAATGCCTAGTCACGACGATAAGATTCATGCGCGTTTCTATCATGGGGCGCTGAATCTTACCGCCCATCACATTGACTAATTA
The DNA here is from genome assembly GCA_036557905.1 of Nitrososphaeraceae archaeon. Classification (GTDB taxonomy): domain Archaea; phylum Thermoproteota; class Nitrososphaeria; order Nitrososphaerales; family Nitrososphaeraceae; genus JARBAU01. The sequence continues at coordinate 10,470 of DATBGR010000225.1, forward strand.
CTACATAAAGTCCCAATATTTCAAGGTATGATCCTATTTCTTTAAATGAAGCACAATGCTAGTCATTTATATGTTCAATCACACGATAAATATGATACATATCACCAAGCAGATTACATTTATTGCTTTTAATTCTAATATGGTTCATTGTTGATATTGGTTCTTCAAAGTCCCATCATTATTCAAAGCTATTCTTATTTCTGAAAAATTAATATGTCAAACCCATCTGGTCAACTACACTAACAATTATAGTTTAATCTTGCTTGATTTTTTTATTTCATTTGATATATGAAATCTGTTAAACCAGAATAATGCAGCAGCCATAATTAAATAATCTGTTATAAAGAACAAATCCCAAAACAAGAGGTTATGGGTATTTCCACTTGCAACATTGTTTGCAAACCCGTCGTCTGCTATTGCGTTGACTAGAAGAGATAATGAAGTAAGAAACCAAGGAACAGATAGCTGATAGTCTTTTCTTAGATTTACAAGTACTAGGACAGCAGGAACAATTAGTATGAAATCCAACATAGGATAGGTAATGTTTACAAATAATGGTATAGTATCACTAAGACCATGAAAATCAAATGATATTAATGTACGAGTTACGGAGTAAATGAGAAATGAAACCGAAACAATAGAAGATATGATAATAACAATACGATTTTTGATATTATCAAATCTAACCGGTATAGCCTTTAATGCCATAACTAAATGTGCAGAAAGAAATCCATAACCTAAAAACCAGAAAGCATCTGCGATAGATGCGACTGGATGCTCTTTGATTCCTAGCCCAAAATAATAATATGTAAGTACAATATCAGCACAAAGCCATGAGATTAATCCCAATGTAAGGAAGAGATATGATTTACCATGATATCCTTTGAATTTATGTCTCCAAACAGCAATAATGCCTAAGCTTGAAGCAACGCTAGCAGTTACAACTAGCTCTATTAAAGCAAAAGCATGCTTACTACTTGAATCAGCAAAAATTATTATGGAATTTGCAATTAACGCCGATGCTACCAATGCAAAAATTAGGTTTCTTAAAGCTGCTTTATACTGAATAGATTTTTCCTTCATCGTCATCTTTATCTTCCTTTTCTTCTTCTTCGATATCGCTTCGCAATAAGAATAAATCTGTCGAATAAAAATTTTTCTTAATCAGTATACGTCTTTAGTGTGGATAGAAAATCTTTTGGATAGCTGCTCGTGCTTGACGTCGTCTACGTGTTGGCATTTCTTATCTTATGATTTGCGTGTTCCAAGGTTTATCGTACAATCAGTCTGAGCAACTAGTTTGAATTTTCCTTGATATACTCGATAGTTTTCAGGCCATGTTCCTTTACTCCATCGCTCACGCTTGATGGTACACAATATAATTAGAAGGATTTTGCCCGTAATCTAATCAACAAACCCACGCCCAAATCGCTAGTGATACAGAAGGGGGACTTGACGGGGCAGTAGCGTGAATTGAGCACTGCATTATATCCGTCGTTATATCGTTGCTGGGCTGTTACATGTGCAAAAGCAGTGGTTGTCAAAGTGGTGAATACCAAGATGGCAGCCATTGTTGTGAATAGGCCATTGTACATCTATAGTTCAATCTCCTCTAAGAGAACCTTACCTCCACCCTTTTCCAGATTATCTAATGCTGTTTCAAGGCTGAGTAGCATTACTTCGCTATCTATCAATAGCATAAATCGCGCTCAGAAAATTAGTCGAATTATATTTTCACAGTAAAGCCTAGTATTCGATAAATACCATTGAAGTATCAAAATTATCAGACAAAAATATCTCAGGTTTGTCGGTTCGGTCGAATCCTTCTGACTTTGCTAGCAAATCTAAGCAAGAGTATTTATAGTTGCACATTCT
>DATBGR010000226.1:0-2400 GCA_036557905.1 Nitrososphaeraceae archaeon
TATAGTTATGAAATACTCTTGGGAGATTCATAGTAAAAATTTACGTTTTGATAAATAAAAAATGAAGCGCTTCTGGTATGATCTGTAGGAATAGTTTTCAAATTATTTGATATATGATAATTCGACAAAGAATAAAAGGGGGATTCTAAGTGAATATTTATTTCATGATCTTCGAATGCTTTTGATTTGCTCTATTGCTTATCTGAGATTGCTGCCATATTTTGGTGCTGAAGTATGAGCAGCGTCTCTTGTTGTTTGTTCAAATGTTTTAGCAGTATTAACTGCAATTCTGGAAATCTCTTTTACGTCATTTTTCTCACGGTCAATAAATGTTCTAAATGCTCCGATATTTGCAAAGATTGTATTGTTTGCTATTCGGGTTGTAGCTACCGCATTATCTGCACAATTACTCACTGTTCTTGCATAGATTTCAGTAATCCTTTGTGGAGAAGCCCAATTATCCCAAAATACCGTACGCATATTTTCTACGTAAGGAACCCATATTGACTGAAATGACTTTATGATCTCTTTCTGAGAGTCTAGGTAACTATCTGTAATCTCTTTAGTTGTTTGAAGAGTATGTTCTTGATAGTCATTAATTGCTTCTGTATTTCGTGGAATCTCTCTTCTTGCTTCATCTAATGTTTTTTTGAGATTATCTTTAGTTTCATCTATTGCCCTTTCGACTGAGTGACGTTGCTCTGATAGTAATAATGATGATGCAGTTGATGTACTCGTCTCTACACCTATATTATCCTCTTCAGCGGAAATTCTTGTCGTAGCTTTATCTGATTCTCTTTTTGTTGACATCATAAACTCCTGATCCTTATTTGATATAAATGTTGGTGATAGACGGTATAAAATGTCATCAAAGGACATCAGACATAAAATTAGCCAAAGACTCGCATTATTTCTTAATTTATCATCTATGACAAAAGTTATGACATCAGCTATAGTACAGCCGAATTATATCGTACAACCAGCTAAGGCTCAGTGTCAGACAGATACGCCGCATGGAGATTGTGGGGTGAAGGAGAGAGAAGTGGGATATAGAAATCCAACGATATAAGAAATACAATGTATGAAAGAGTGATAATGTTACTGTTCTACTATACTTCGTCCTATCACTGGGTTAAACTAATTTATCATCCCATTCCATCTACATAACATGGTATTAGATCCTGAAATTAACATAACAGATATGGAATCAAGCTAGAATTCTAACGTATCATTAATGAGCCACTACTTGCTACAGGTAAAGTAGTACTAACTGGTAAGCCTAAGACATCTACGATATTATTCAGCCTATGACAACCATATAGGCGTTTCGATAATTGATTAATTATCACAACTGTAGTAGGTCCCAAAAGGCAGTAGATTATAACATCCTCTACTATAAACATGAGGATAGTAGGTTTGATGCAGTTAAGAAAAATAAAAGTTGGCTTTTGAACATTCAAAAATTATGATAAACAAATGACATGTTCATTCGTTCAGTTTTACATGACCTGTAGAGTTCAGCAGGCGGCCTTAGAGGATTGAACATAATGCAGCAAATACTTAAAATAAAACCATCAAGACTGGAGTATCATTGACATACACAAGTTATTGGCCGTTATGACCTGTAGGCGAAACAATCAAGAGAAATATCACCCAACTGCAAGGGATCCTTAACAACCAAATTAGGCGATATGACTCAATATTATCTTGTGGCCTATCGTACCAGCCTTCTTGTTACGTGTGTAAGGCATTAAGACTACCATATATACTATATTCGTTTCCTGTAGAAGAGTTAACGTAATCCCATTTATCCTTACTTACATTTACTTTCTTAAACCTGCTCTTATTTGCAGAATCTAAGTTCTCATAAACAGACTGACCAATCATGATTTGATTAGGTGTTGCAAAACCTGTCATTTTTGCTGCAATACTTGTAGTATATCCCAAAATATCAAGATGTGGTTTTCTAATGATGTGATTAGTTTTGATTCTACTACAGTTGTCAGATGTCAATCCTACAACTTCCTTGCTATCAATGATGTCTTGAGCATCTTTCCCTTTTAGATAATTAGCTTTGTTACTATGATGATTCTTTTCAATAAGTGCATACGAGCTAGTACTCCAGCCATATTGAACTACCACATTTTCCCCCACGTCTATTCCAACACGGACTCCCATTTCAGGATAATCATTTTCATTCAAAATAGGATTGATACCGTCTTGCATTACTCTGATCATTGATCTACCACAGTTAACTGCATTACTACATGGCAAATACAAACTATTATCGTTTAGAAGGAAAAAAGCCAATAATGCATCACCTACATATTTGAATACGTATCCTCCATATGCAGAAATTAATAAGGACATTTCCTGAGTAAAGGCTTGAACTATAGTTGC
>DATBGR010000227.1:0-4128 GCA_036557905.1 Nitrososphaeraceae archaeon
GCATTACCATTGTATTATGCAAATAAATGTCAGTTCCCCACATACCCATCTCTGCTCCTTGAAATCCACCAAACATCCATCCTGCCATTCCTGCAATTAAGAATCGTGTGGTGATATTCCATGTGACTTTAGAGCGCCATAGAAACAACAAAATTGTAATTATAGTCATCGCTGATGGCCAAACTATGCCTAAAGATGCTGTTTGAGACAACATTTGAAGCCACACCGGATTAGGCAGATCCATAAAAACGTGATGTGAGAAAACAAGTATTAAAAAACTAAATAGAATGGCCATGTTCTATAGCACCATTTGAAAAATGAGACTCGCTTTTTACCATATCTGGGCGCTAAAAAGTAAATTGCCCCCAAAAATATCAGCAGCGGAAAGTAGACTATAGGATGTGCAAAGAACCACCAAGCATCTTTAGTTAATAACCAGTTTGATGATACAATTGGGTTATTCATAGAAGTAAATCCAATAGCTAGCTGCACAAATAGACCAGGATTTGCAATTATCTGTACCAAAGCTGTTACAAAAGCTGCTACTAAGACTATTGGTACTGCCGGAGTTGTGTCCCTCCATTTTTTTGGAAACCATGAATTAATTCCAATTAAAGATACCCATCTAACACTAGCTGGCAAATTCTCTTTATGTGTAAATTCCTGTTCTGTTATCTTGCTATTATTTTCTCCATTCTTGCTAATATCATTACCGTTACTTTCGCCTATATTCGCCTTTACTAATGGATGTTCATGAAATTTTTGATCACCATGATCTTTTTCGTACATGTATTCAAATATCTGACTTCCTACTGGTAACTTGCCTCTAAGTAAAGTAGCAAGTATCACAATGCAGAATATTGTAATAGCTATGCCTACTAGAACATCTGCTATTTGAAATATAACAGCTGCTGTCATATCCCAAGTGATTGCTGGAAAGCCAGGTAGGAAGGTAAGTGGCATAAGGTTATACCAGCCGGCACCAAAATGTAATACTGTATCTAGAAACAACAGTATCACAGCTCCTTCTATTATCCAGAAAGATGCTGTCGCTAACTTCATACTGGCCAAGGGCTTTCTGCCCCATTTACTTACTGCATAATAACTAAACCAAATTGTATTAATAGAAAGTACTCCAAAGAACATTACTTGTCCATGAGAAGTAAGTAAGGAATAGAATAGTACGTTATCAGACAAATTTATGTGAGCTAACGATCTTAAGTGTATGTCTGTGTGTATGACACGCATGCCTATAGCACAAGCCCCAGCTATCAAGAAATTTATTAACATGACTCCTATAAACATAAGTATCAGTTTCTTAAGCGCAGGTGAGATATCGTACTCAGGTAATGATGGCGGCTCGCTAGGATAGTAATAATCATGATCTTTGGAGGTATGTGGCATCTGATTTTGTCTGAGATACTTTACTCTGATTATGTAATAAGACTATGTAGTAGATCCTAATCTTTCATTGCATTCTCGATTCTTAGCTGTTAGTTAGTTAATGCCGATTCAATTTTTGGCCATAACTTTGTAATTATAGTAGATACGTTGTTTATTATCCAATTAGACATATCCTCTTCTTCTTGAAAACACTGTTCCAATAGGGATAACGCTTCCTGAATATTGCGTTTTTGTGCAATATTTAGCAGCATTTTATATGAAATTGCTGTGGCTTTTGCTATTGTAAAGTCTTCTTTAATTCTCTCTATCTCATCTTCCGCAGATTTTTCTTCTTGTCTCTCTTCATCTACTATTATCAATGATTTTACTTTGTCTTGCAAGTCCTCTGCTACTGTATCTTTATATGATGGCTTCAGAATTGGTAAATCCGCCTTGGTATCAGTAGGTTTTCCACCTAAGTTAATGATTAATTGATATACTCTTTCCTGATGTTCCATAGTTTCTTTTAGATACTGCTCTAGGCGCTGTTTAAGATCTTCTATAGGAGTTTTATGAATTCTTGTGACTAATCTTTCTGCCACTGCATTTTCTATAGTCAATTGTTTAATGAAATACTCCGTTATCTTGGAATTGATACGGACATCTACGCTTCTGTTCATTCTGTATCTTTGAATAAGTTAACAAATACTTTAATGGTTAACAGTTAAGATTGACCTCAATGGCGAGTCTATGGTCATCATATAAAGTCAGCTATGTATGTTTAGCTAATTCTGCTACTATCTATATCAGACGAAATAATCCACGTAAAGCCAATAAAACAATTACTAACACAATTACAACCATAACTATCCATACGTGTTTCCAGATCATAACAATGTCAATTAATATTATGATACGAATAATATAATATTATATAATGGAGGATAATAATATGAGCGCAGGTACTTGGCAACTCTAGAAATTTAGAGAAAATAGCCGTAATAGAAACTATAATAAATAAAAAGTTTCCAACAGTGCTGCAATCCTTTGAACTCTGCTTTTTCACAGCATTGCTCTATTGGCCATGTCAATATACCTGCAATAAGGTGTGCGTCTTCCGACTGTAGTGCTTTGCATTGATCTTAAGATATCAATTGATAGCCATCATAAATTACTCCTTTTTAAGAGTTATTTATAAACAGAAATGCACAGCCAATAATATCAAAATCATGTAATTCGTATTATTGTTGTTCTGTCTGATTAGGTTAATTCTGAAATTAAACCAAATTACTAAATTATTCCTTTTTTATAAAGTATATATGTCGCTGCTACAGCTGCTGGTATACCGATTATAACGGCATATACTATGGAAACCAATGTCTCAAGATTTACTTGGAAAAGACTGGATTGTTGATTGGATTTTTGGTATTGTAAGGCGAGTTGACTAGCAGAAGCTGAGGAAATACTGGGATTATTATATACTGTAGTGTTAAAAGCAGCATATGCCGCTTTTGAACCTCCTATATTCTCAATTCTTATATCTGTAAGACCCGGTTTTGCAAATACATGGTTTTGTACATTCATTCCAATCTGCGCACTGGTATGGATTCTTTTTATTTGATTTCCATTTTGTATCAAGACAAAATCAAAAGCTAAAAGATTAGGCTTGTTGTTAGCGCGATCAAAAAATGATACAAAAAATGTGGTTTCCTTACCTGTTAGCAATACTTTAGGATCCCAACTTAGACCTACCTCTATTTTTCCATCTGGAGTAAATGTATATACAGGAAGTTTGTCAATACGCTTGCCGGTATCGGTAACTGGATAGTTAGGTATATTCTGTGCTTGTGCTTTTACATTAATCACTCCCTCCATCCATGGATGTATAGTACAATAATAGTTGTATACTCCCGGTTTAGTAAAAGTGTGTGTCCAAGATTGTCCTGGTTTAAATAGACCACTATTAAAATCACCAGTTGGACTACCTTTCTTGTTAACATTGACTAAGCTTTCCATTCCACCTCCGATACCACTTGTGACAGTATGAGATTCAGTATCCTGATTTATCCATGTGATAGTCTCATTCACACCTATTGTCAGCGACCTCGGCAAATACCATTGTCTGGGTCCTAATTTTGTTATGTCAACTTCTGGATTTGCTGATCCCTTCGGAATGGCTACAGTGTAATGCTTGCCTGTCATAGCAGCATAGACAAAATTGTTATAATGTATACTATGAAGAAGGGAAATAGAGTAAACTAAAAAGAGAATTAAGAAACCGGTTGTTATACTTGTAATAGACGGTAATGTTATAAAGGATAATTTGGTGGCAGACATTGTCGCTTTACCTTCATAAATTACTTTCAGAATCGGCTTACACTGAATAACTCTGAATTTGTGAATCCATATTTGCATCCACTTTCATTTTGTTTTTATTTCTAATTGTAATTTCAGAATGTTCTTTATTCCAATGATCTTCAAAATCAAGTTTATTCTTTTCAATCCTTGAATCTGACTGAATCAGAAAATAAAACATAAATCTCCAGCCAAGCTGATTGCATTGTTTGCATTTAGATACGTAGCTGGAAGAAAATCCATATGCCTCACCTACAACGCACTTTGACGATTCCTTAAGTTCATAGTACCATTTTAACCGTACAGATGCAAAGGGAGAAATATTGTCCCTTGCTTGATTCAGACGTTCAGACCACATAGGGGATATTTCAGAAAATAGTACTTTATTTG
>DATBGR010000228.1:0-3634 GCA_036557905.1 Nitrososphaeraceae archaeon
TAGAAAATAGAGGAATCCGCGCATGCTTCAAAACACGGAACATAGTATCTGCAAGTCTAACGTACCTTGATTCTTTCAATAGATTATTGGTATTATACTCTTACAAAGCTTTGACTGAATGATATGATTTCTACAGAGCCATGCATAGTGTTAACTTGTCTTGGGGTCAGTCAGTTGCATATTCTGCTTCTAGTTAAATTACATTACTCATGAACAACATAATATTTGATTCTAGAACTGACTATCAGAACTAATCCTTGGAATCCTAGTAAGGTAACTATCATGAGGATTAAATCTAAAAGTGCTAGTTTTCCTACCGCTTTCTGATTTTGAATATGGCATATGCTGATGTTTTCATAAGGAAATTTCTCAGTTTGGCTTGTTATATTTCAAAATAAGTTCAAATTGGGATCACAGTCAAGTGATTTGGTTGGGTGTAAAATGGATGTTTTTTACATTCTTAGTTGAGTGATCCTTAATATGGAGCGTGAACGTGTGTGTCATGAACAACCATTAAATGAGTCGTCTAATTCTAACCAGTTCAGATTACGCTCATGATAATCAAAAGATCTTTTGTCAAATTCATTAGCGTATGTATATCAGTATATAATAGAATCATGTCTGTTTCTTCTTCTCTTATCTCACATGGCAATGAAACCTCTTTTCTCTTTTCAGTTTCAAACAAAGAACCCTGTGTTGAACCTATTCGTAATTGAAATGGGACAATCAGCTTTGTTTCTAATGACTCTTGAATGTTCGGGATATTTGTTCTCTCTAGATTACATGGTCTATCATTGCTCTCAGACTTATAGCTTTCTACCTTTATTTTGGTGAATTCAAAGTTGACTGGAAATGAGGAGCTTGCCATAACATGATCAGAAGTAATTCCATTATCATAGTGTAATATATGAATAAGTGAAAAATATTGTGGCGTCACATGCATAGCCCGTGGAATAGCGTTATTGGTCATTCTGGATATTACCTGGTCGTCGTCTTGTCTACGTTCTAGGTATCCGCAGCAAGAGGCTGCTGTATTATTAATTCTTTTCTGGCAGCTGCTATTGACGGCTGACATAGGGGGATCAGAGAAGACAGCGCGAGGGGGAAAAAGGGGGAACAATGCCATATATATGGTGTATTTTGCAATGTTTGTCAACTCTTGGCTTCTCAGGTGCGCAAAATAGACAGCTAGGCTTAAGGCTAGATTCCTATATATACAAATGCTAAGCCATAATTAGTATTCAACACGTAACTATGTTACGTCTCATTGTCACGTCTCATAGATAATCAATCGTTATAATGATAAATAGGTCATCAATTACTGTAATGTCAAAAACAGAAGGAACGAAGCTACCAAGCAAAAGGCTGCTAATGTATGGGGCAATTCTTGTTGCTGCGGTATCTCTCTTAACAGCAACGGCCAGCTCTGGGGTATTAGCACAAGGTGTTAACTCGGTACCTGGAAATGCCACTACAACAAGTCCAAACCAAGCAAATAGCAATCTACCCAATATAACTGGGTCTATACCTCTTAGAAGTACGATAAGTGGAGCTTTATCTTCAAAGGTCACGACTACATTATCCGATGCAATTGGAATAGCTCAAAAAGCAGTAGGTCAAAATACCTCATCTTCATTAGGGATTCTACGCCCACTAAACGGATACCTAGTATATGATATACATGTAAAGAATAATGCAGATAACACTACCCATGCAGTAATAGTAGACCCTGGAAACGGAAAGGTTCTGTATAACCAGCCATTGACATCATTATCCAAAGGTGGTATTGGCCATTTTGGCATGTTCGGTCAAGGTAGAATGGGACCAGGGTTTGGAGGCCATGGATATGGCTGTCAAAGAGGATCGTGGTATCATGGTGGTGGCGGTAGTGGGGGCATGACTATGGGACAATCATCACAGATGGTACCAATGGATTCACTACCTGCTAGAGTTTGATAGATTGACCTACCAATGTAGTAGTAAGAATACATACATAATGCAGCGCAAGCTAAACTATAACATTCCTATTTTTTTGGAATCACTATATGTGTATCCTAAAGTCCTCGTAAATGGTACCGAAATAAGAAAAGAAATACAATAACTAAACAGATAATACCACTTTCATGTCTTTACAAATAACAAAAGTCAAAGGAATCCCAATTCGGTAACATTTTACCTTAATAGTAGTTTTTTTTCTAATAGCATGGACACTTTCGGTAAGCTTGATGCCTGAAATTCATCCTGGTCTAACTAGGCTTCAATACTGGATTATAGGTACTCTCGGCGCTATTACTTCATTTACTTCTATATTATTGCACGAACTAGCTCATTCAATAGTGGCATCAAGGTTTGGACTTAAAGTACGCCAGATAATCCTTTTCATTTTTGGAGGCGTATCTGATATTGAAGAAGGAGACTCTTCAAGAGATTTTCATAAAGAGTTTAAAATAGCCATAGTGGGTCCTATCACCAGCTTCGTCATTGCAGCTGTGTTAGGAATATCATGGTGGATATTGATATCTGTAGATCAGGGAATAACATCATCTTCTCCTACTGCTATTACTGCTATTGCAAATACTAACAATAACGCAACTATAGTCATTGCCGAAGCTATACTTCAGTATGGTGCAATCATAAACACTATGCTAGGTGGGTTTAACCTTGTACCTGCATTTCCATTAGATGGCGGCAGAATATTGCGTTCTGCTTTGTTGCGATGGAAAAAAGATTATGACCAATCCACAAAAATAGCAGTGAGGATTGGAACAGCTATATCCTATATCTTTATGGCAGTTGGATTCACCATGATGCTTACAGGCTCATTTATTAGTGGAATGTGGCTATTATTTATAGGATGGTTTCTAAAAAGAGGCGCACAATCTTACTTCGAGCAGCACCAGATATCCACTACTCTCTCAGGAGTACATTTAAGGGATATTATGAATACAAGATTTGTTTCAGTAAAGCCAGATATTACAGTAAATGAGTTACTAAATAATTATTTTAACTTCTATAGAAAAAGTGAATTTCCAGTCGTAGCAGAAGAAAAAGATTATGATACTGGTTATTATGAGCTGCTTGGTGCAGTTACTGCTAAACTAGCATTAAAGGTACCCGAATATAACAGAGATATGATAAAGGTACAAGAAATAATGGTTCCTAAAGATCAGATTATTATTATGAAGTCGAATAGACCAGGAGATGATGCTTTAAGACAAATGTTTAGAGAAAATAAAAGTAGGGTATTTGTTTGTGAGGAAGAAGATAAGATAGAGGAAGAACGAGGAACAAATCAACAAAGAGGGCAAAAATTAGTAGGTATAATTAGTAAAACAGATATACTTGATGTCGCAAAAAAAAGAATAGAATTTAATAAAGCAGTCAAGAAATTAGCTGTTAGTGGTAGTAGTAGTAACCATGATATCGCAAACGATGGCTCATATTGAAACTATGAAACTATCTGTTTCTATATAGATATCAGTGTTGTCAGGATCGAACTGATTGGAAGATAGTTTCATACTACAAGTCATAAATAATTTCATGTAGGATGATATTTGATGTCATCTGCCAAATCGCATGAATGTAAGGATTGTGAAACAATATTCGAATCTAAGGAAGAACTTGATAAGCATAT
>DATBGR010000229.1:0-3744 GCA_036557905.1 Nitrososphaeraceae archaeon
TAAGGTTGTAGAGCCAGAGATCATAAAGGAATTATCTCAGCCCGGGCAAATGTGCTTGTATCATGCCGACATTGATTCTGATCCAGCAAAGAAAGTGTATCAAACAGATGTCGCGCTACTAAACAACTCAACCCAGCCTGTAACTTTCCCTCCAAGTAGTACTGCAGTTGTAGGTGTCAACGAAATCCAACCAGGAGTTCCTGGTGGCTAGATACAGGAACTATTCATTTTCAACCAATTTCTTTTTTATTTTTATATTAAAAATTGTATCATTAGATCTATTGACAGATAAAACTGTTAATTCTACCTTGTATAGACTGATTATTATATGAGATGGATTTCATAACTCTTTTCTAGGTTTTGCTGTCACTTGAAGAATGCCATCCAAAAACTGATTTATAATTAAATTTAAGAACTGCAATTTAGATAAGATATTGACTAGAGGATATCAGTTAAAGGAATTTGACGGAAGGACTAGTACCTGACTAAAAGATGAGAATGCGAGCAGTTAATTCAATCTATTAATCGCTAAAATGACCTAATATAACGTCTAATTCAATATTAAGTGGCCCTTTTGTTACACATTTGAAAACAATGTTATCTATATGTCTTATATCATCATACTAATCATGGTACATTCGCCGAATGTACTAATAAATATAAATAGATTCTGAAATACAAGCGTTTAACTTGAAAATAGGTTATACTAATCCACAGATTGAGTATCCCCGTATCGAATATTGTACTAAAAATATACATGAACATGAATTGGTTATTTTAAATATCGAAAATCTAAGCGATAAAAATCTTCTATATTGTATAACATGTAATTCATATTTCTGTTCTTCATGTGGAAAACTAGTGACTAATCACAATACTCTATCGTATCATTCAGAGGAAAATTGCTTTGACAAAAAATTATCGATTCCTTAATATTCTGACAGCATTTGGCCTAATCTTTGTTGTTATAACATTGAGTAACGGTGTTGAACTTGTATCTATTTCTGCAATAAGCAAAAATAACATCATTGCAATGATATCCAATTCACGTTACGACGTAATTTACTATCCTCTTAAATTAGGTAGCACGCTAATGTGGGACAATCATGACAATACGGATCACAAGATAAAAATAAATGAAAACGAAACCGGTAAACTAGTAGCTGAATCAAATACTATAAAACCCTATTCAAACTTCTCGCATACCTTTGATAAGCCCGGAATATATCACTTTTCAGACTCGTTAAATTCACAAATGGGTGGATTTATATCGATATCTAATGATGTTACATCAAATACAGTATCCCGCAATATGAAAAATAATGTAAATATCCAGTTAGTTCAAGAGCCAATCAAACCCACAATAGAAAAGGACACTAATTTCTTAATAGACTTTATCAATCAAAAAACGAATAAGGATCAAGAACATGTAGACTATGATTTTGTCATCTATAGTGTCAATGGAGGTGAAAATAAACAAGTGTACAGGCAAGCACACCATTCTGATGAAGGCGTAGATCAAGCTACGTACAGATTTCTACAACCTGGGAAATATGTAATTAAAGTTACAATTAATGATATCTTGTTTAATCCTGTAATTCCGGATCTTGCAATTTTTAACGTTACTGTACCAAAGTAATATAATGGTTTTTCAAGTCGATTGGCCATCTTACTATATTCGATGTGGTAGTTATTGAATATATCCCAGTCTTGGGTGTTCCCTATAATTGATTATTTTTACAACAAATTATGTCACTCAATCTAGCCTATTACTAATCTTATCGCTTACAGTCATATGAAAGTCCTATAACTTACATGAATGTCTAATGAGTAATCCTAAATAGGAATATGACAACCGTTTAAGATACGATATTCCCAGACAACTTAATTTCATATTGACCGTCATTAGGTTGGGTCCGCTTGAATGGCTAGTAAAAGCCTACGGGACCGAGACATAATGACAGTGTATTATACATATCCTTTTAAGTCAAAATATATTGGCTCTTATACTTTAAAAACACTTCTAATTTAGCGAATACGGGTTAGCGTTTTATACAATCTTACTAATAACGTTAGTCCTATTTCATGATAGATTGTAAGATGGGGAAATACTGACTGTATTTTAGACTCCCATAGTAAGAACTTAATGTAATATTGATTCTCAATTCTTTCATATGCTTTGAAAAACTCTCCTCTGTATATTTACCATTCTTAATGACATAAAATAATGTTGGCTTCATATTGAGCCCATGTACAATTTCCTTACAGTTTTCAAAATTTAATGAACAAATAGGAGAACCGCATGTAGGGCTTGAATTTCTCCTTATTATTTTGTGTGCACAATTGCATTATAAAAGATATGATGATTCACCTGTTCGTACAATCCTCTGATCCTGTATAGGACTATTAGAATGCAATTTGTTGAATATTATATGCGTGTTTTTTAACGGCGGTAACAAACCTTAGGTTGCTTGCAGCCTCACACCAAAAGTATACTTGAGCCGCCGCAGACCACCTATTGCCGCAGTCCTTCTGTATTTTTGTTTAATTACAACTCAAACGACGCAATAGTTCCTGATATCACTCTTCCCAAGTTAGCGACCGCGTGTTTAATATGAGCAGAAATAAACAGAAGTGATATAATATCTGAGATTTGTCAACAAGCAAACACAATAAACTCTGACCGAACCAAGGTAGAGGATATGCATAAACCCATGAACGGGGATTTTACCTAGTAAAATAAGTTGTGGTTGTCTATGCCATGGATTAGATAATAGCAAAGTAACTCATTAATCAGAGTAATAATAAATAAAAGTTCGGTTGCTGGTTGCAATCAAGTTCTTAGATAAATGTCTGGCTCAAACAGATATGGCTTGATTCGGTTCAACTCAGCTAGCAACCACACATATTTTTTCGGATTGTTTAGGTAAATTACGTATTGGCAACCTGCTATCATAATATTGTCATCTTTAGGTCATCGGTGGCTATACCACGCTCATTTTGCATGTGGAGAGTACTAGAAAATTGTAACGGTTTATGCCGGCTTAGATAGTTCCTTTGCACACCACGGACAATATTTAAATGGTTCAAGTGACGCTATAACAGCCTGGTATCCCCAAGCATACATATACCAGACCGGCTTTTTCACAACACCGAACCTATCATCTTTAGACATGTAATATCGGATGTCTTCAAACCCAACCACTTTTCTAAATTCATTACAGCTGCAATAATGTGAGTTCATAATAAACCAGTTATTAAGAGGATATAAAGTATAATATATGGTATCATGGTACTCGTAGAACAATTAATACTAACGAAATTCTCGAATATAAAGCAAAATTCGATCTCCTATAAACACATATCTATACCAAAGTATCTAATTTTCTGATTCTGTTCGTTACTTGACATACGAAATGCTATGAAATAAGCATATTAACGACAATAAATATAATGGATGGAACTTGGGATTAGTCCAGTTGAAAATAAAAAAACCTTTGGACTAACAGTGGTCCTATACAGTCAGTCACTATCTAGCCGCCAGGAACTCCTGGTTGGACTTCGTTGACACCTACTACAATTGTGCTACTTGGAGGGAAAGTAACAGGCTGGGTTGAGTTGTTTAGTAGCGCGACATCTGTTTGATACACTTTCTTTGCTGGATCAGAATCAATGTCGGCATGATACAAGCACATTTGCCCGGGCTGAGATAATTCCTTTATGATCTCTGGCTCTACAACCTTA
>DATBGR010000230.1:0-9789 GCA_036557905.1 Nitrososphaeraceae archaeon
CCATCAAGAATTACTGTTTGAAAAACTCCTTCAGGTACTCCACTCCTGCTAAACACCTTTTCAATTTCTAGTCCACACCCCATAGTCGCACTTGCCGGTTTTAGTACTATTGTGTTGCCCGCCATTAGGGAAGGAGCTCCAAATCTTAATCCTTGCCAATAAGGAAAATTCCATGGCATTATACTTCCTATAACACCTATAGGTTCAAATGCTACAGTACTTTTTCTGGCATCCGTGTTAATTACCTCTTCATTTATAAAGATCTTCCCGTTATCAGCAAAATATTCCATTACCCATGCGCATTTGTCGACTTCAGCCCTTGCTTCTTTTATAGGCCTTCCCATTTCTTTTGTCATCAACTTTGCAAGCTCTTCTTTCTCCTTTCTTAATTCCTCTGCAAAATCATGAAGATGATCCGCTCTTTTGTGTATATCCTTTTTCCAATCAAGAAACGCATTTTGAGCCTTCTTTGTTTTTTCTTCTACCTGTTCCTTTGTCATTATTTCATATGTATTGATGACTTCTTCTGTTGCAGGATTTATTGTCGAAATTTGTCTTGTCATCGTCGACCAGATCCTATCATAGACGTATCACACCTCTACCCATAATTTTACCCTTTGTTAGCGTTGTCAACGCTTCTGTAGCTTGATCGAGCTTGAATCGATTTTAAACTACCTGTTTTAGTATTCCTTTTTTTGCTAGTGAAACCAATTCAACCAATTCACTTAGACTTCCAGTATATGATCCAAGATAATTAGTTTTTAATTGCTGTCCGTCAATCCCTTCGTAATAACCTTCCCAACAACATCATTAAGAACAGTTTGGTTCGTGTGTTGCTGTTGCATTATATCGTTTGCAGTAAGAAAAATCACACTATAGAAGTCTGGATGGATATGACGTCGAGAATTATTGTAGTTATCTGATGATCTTGCAGAATTATACCTGTAATTAAAGGCATCACTGAAGATCTTGTAAAAAAATTACGCTAGAATATGTAATCTGATTTATTGATGAGTCATACTAAAATAGTTTTAATAAAGTATATTGCTCTATTGACATGGAGTCCGAAGACGAAAGTAAAATCAAAAGTAAAAAAATAGCTACTGATGTATGCAAATCTTTAGGAATATGGGATACTATTGGAAAGAAATGGTCGTTACTGATTTTACGACACTTAAGTACTAATGATAACATGCACTTTAATGAACTAAAACGATTACTAGGAATAAGTAGCAATGTGTTGGCAAAAAAACTTAAACAGTTAGAAAAAGAAGGCCTTGTTGCAAGAAAGGCTATTTTTGAAGATCGTCCACTAAGAGTAGAATACAAGCTTACATCTTTAGCAAAGGAATTGGATGCCATTTTCATAGGTCTAGATAAGTGGATAGATAAATGGGAGTCACGTAATAAACTAGATTAGAATGCAAATTTATGTATGCGATAATAATATGGCGGTTATAAAATTGCATTCTACTCAAAAACATATTCTATTAATTTCGATATTGTGTAAAGTTAGTATTGAAAAAAGCCGGGCAAAAATGATTATGATTATGATTAATGTATATGTCATACTCGGCGTTTGAGAGCTACTGTTATACTTTGAATTTAGATACGTGAAATCCCTCCTCACCGGTAATTGTTCAAATGAAGGATTTAACTTTTCAACCAGGTCAGACAAAACCTTGTTCTCTGGTTTATAGAAAGAATCCATATCTTCTTTTCTTTCCCAGAATGTAAGTACAATTGATTCTTGTAGATTTTCCAAGTCATCCAATACCATAAATCCTTTCATACCTGTGGGTTTTTCTTCAATTTCTTCAAAGAACTCCAAAAGTATCTTAGTGATTTCCTCTCTTTTCATGTCTGTTTTTATTCTTACTTTGTTATGCTTAACGTATTTTATCGTGTTCTGAACACTTGACATCTTAGGAATGCTTTATGATATTGGCAATTAACGTTTATTGTAATCTGTCACGTAAGATCGAAATTGCAATACATATTATAATAATCACAAATATACGACATCATTAAGCAAAAGATGAACGCGGAGAAGAAGCAGAATGGAGCAGCCATTCTTTTGCTTTCCGAACCTCTTCCATTGTTAACTCATGGCCGCTCTCTTGCCAACTGAGTGAAATATTAGCACCTGCTTTTTTATATAGGCTAAAAAGCTTCTCTGCTTCTTGCCTTGAAACTATTGGATCATAAAGTCCGGAAGACATGAAGATATGCTTGTCACCAAGATTTGGCAATGTTTGTGGTACAAGTGGAACCATAGCACGAAAAAGGATAGCAGAAGAGAGTATTTCTGGACGAAGTAGTAGCATACTGGCTGCTATGTTTGCACCATTTGAATATCCAACAGCTATTACATGTTGCAAATCAAAGTTATAAGATTTTGATGCATCAATTACAAAGTTTGCTAGCTCATTTGTACGGAATTTCAAATCCTCTAAATCAAAGACTCCTTCTGCTAGTCTGCGAAAGGATCGCGGCGTAGTGCCATTCTCTAATACTTTTCCTCTAGGAGATAATATTGCCACACTCTTATCTAGCTCGTGTGCCAATGGAATTAGATCTTCTTCATTACCTCCAGTACCGTGAAGCAAGAGGAACGTCGTAAATGTTTCTCTTTGTGTTCCTTCTTCATCATCTGTTGTTCCTATTGTGACCTTGCTTTTTTTATTTTTTGGAGGGATAAAACGGTGAATGAAACCAAGTTGGGTTTTTGTCTTGTCCATTTTATTTTACCATCATTTTGATCAACAAATTGTCACTGCTCGCTATTCAATATCTGTAGCCTTGTTTCCTTTATAGGTAAACGTACGGGCGGCAGAACTCTCTCAAGATCCTTACGCATAAGTTCGAGCCATTTGGGCAACATCAAACGTGTCCCAAGTTCTACTGCTTTTTCATCAACTGTAAATCCAGGAGGATTTGTAGCAATTTCAAAAAGTACTCCACCTGGTTCGTGAAAGTACACAGAATGAAAGTAGAGTCGGTCGATTACCTGAGTTGCGTTTAATCCAGCTTTGATTATATGTTTGCGCAATACTATTTGTTGATCGTCAGTAGGTGTGCGCCATGCAACGTGATGTACTGAGCCAATTCCAATAGTGGCCTGTCTTGTATAAGGAAGACAAACAACGTCAACAATATTGGCACCTATTACATTTTCTTCATTTTCTACTTTTTGCTGAGTAGAAGAAGAAGAGGAAGTGGGAATTTCATATCGGAAGCGACTTCCATCTTGACGTGTAGGGACAAACCCAAGATCATCAGTTAAAACGCAAGCGGTACGCTCGTACCCTCTCTCTGAAAGAGTGACAGAATAAAAACCTCTTATAGCATGTTCAATAGGTATTGGACCTTCTTTCCATAAATTGGCAGTTCTATTTTCAGCAGAGTTATGAGCAACAAGTTCCAGTTCTAGTCCATCTGGGTCATGAAATGATATTACTTTCTCGTTTTCAAACCTTTTTGACGGTCCACTAAACTCTATTTTTTTATCTTTAAATCTCTCAATCCAGTAGCTTATAGAATTTTCAGGGATAAGAAAAGATACCGCAGATACCTCACTTGTTCCTCTCTGTCCTTTGAGTATGTTTGGCCAATGAAAGAAAGTAAGAATCGTACCTGGACTTCCTAACTCATCACCATAGTAAAGGTGGTAGGATGTGGGGTCGTCTTGATTTACTGTAAGTTTAACAAGTCGAAGTCCCAGGTTACCAGTATAGAAGTCAATATTTCTTTGCGGATCACTAGTTATAGCTGTAACATGGTGTATGCCTACAACACCTCTTTGATTATTATTCTTCTTCTCCTTCCGATTAACTTTGGTGATGTCTAGTGATTGTTCCAATATTATTTTATTCTCCTCCAAACTATATTTTTGATTGTAAGCCTTTCTGCCTGATTATACATCAGTATTGACGTTGACATACATGCAAAATATACCAATTTTAGTATTTATGTATCGTAGTTATCTCAAACTAACTAGTTTTTTAATTGTAGAGTTGGATACTCAACTTATTACCATAGCTAAATAATACTAGGATGAATCATCATTGCTTTCATATATGCTAATTAACATGACCATTTTGAACTAGGTTTCAGTTATTACAGCATTTTTTTCTGTCTATGCTGTTCTACAGCAATGATTTGTCTTAATTTTGAAAATGAATGAATGAATCACTCGTCCAAATGAAGTTTGAATCTTAGAACCTGCACCATGAATTAAAATGGTATCCCGTGCGGTATACGGGAAAGTGTCGGTTTAATTGTGATAGGTGAGAAGGAAAAATCTAGATTAAAGCAGGGATTACATGGATCTACCGCATCCCACATTGCAGCTCAGACTAAACGTCCTATATTGATAGTCAAATAATTGAAAGTTTCTATACCTGCATATCACTAAAAGTTTGTTAACTTTTCAGGGTAGGACAGGAAAAGTTATGCTATCGTTTGCTATACGCTTAAGAGTAGAGAACAGAAAAATTGGCGATAAAAAAAGAAACTGATTACATTGTTAAGACAATTTTGCCTCTAGGATGTTTGTCTCTCTGGTAATCAAGTGCCTTACTAGCTTCATCTAGCGGAAATTCCTTGTCTATATTTACTCTTATTTTATTATTATTCTGATCCACCCAATCTGCCAGTTTTGTCAATCGTTCCCTGTTTACCTGCGTGAATTGAAATATTGCCTTTACTCCATACTGATTCATTAATTCAGAGTTTGGTTGTTCTAACATGGAGACTATTCTACCGTGATCCTTCTTTAGAACTTTGAAAGATCTCTTGTATGTATCACTTCCTATAGTATCGAAAACTGCGTCATAATCATGCAGTATATCTTCAAAATTCTGGCTCTTGTAGTCTATAACTTCATCGGCTCCCAATTCTTGGACAAACTTCTTATCGTCAGTGCTCGCTGTAGTTGCTACATGTACGCCTACGAGGTGCTTAGCTAGAGGGATAGCAATTGAACCTATACCGCCTGCACCCCCATGAATTAAAATCTTCTGATCTTTTGATAATTTAATATTTTCCATTAGTGCTTGCCAAGCACTAACGCCCACAAGTGGTAGTGCTGCTGCTTCTGTATGACTTAGACTCTTTGGTTTATGTGCGATAGTTTCGGCATTTGCCATTGTCATCTCTGCAAATGCTCCTGACCCACCTGTAATTACTCCAGCCTGCCCATATACTTCGTCTCCTTGCTTGAAATCTAATACACCATTCCCAACTTCTTTGACTATACCTGAAAAGTCCAAACCCAAGGTGAAGGGAAATTGGAGTGGTATCATTTGTTGGAAGTAACCTTCACGAATTTTCCAATCGACAGGATTTATGCCAGCGATTTTTATGGCGATTAGAACCTTTCCTTCTGCAGGCACATTTGGTATAGATCCATTTTCAGTAATTTCGATAACGTCGCTCCCCCCATACTTTCTAATTTGAGCAGATTTCATTTTAGTGCAAATCTTAATACAAAATAATGTATTAAAGTATGACTCGATTTGTCGTGCTTGTATCCAATAAATACTAAATTTTTTCTTCTGATTTTCTTGTCGTGTTAAATCTTAATAGTGATCATGATGTAATAATTGCAAAACACAAACTTCTCCTTTACTGCAGTCGGTGTCTGATCAAATGAAATTGTTTATTGTTCATAGTTATCGATTACATCGTAATTTTCTTTTTACGTATGGCCGCGAGTTTCACATTATTTTCCTGTCCTCAGAGTCTGTAAGGCGCCGCCCCATGCAATAACTTGATCCAGCATCGAATTAACTTGAATTTCCTGGAACCGTGCGGGCTTGAATACGCTAAAGTTCTCAAAGTCAGTGAAGAGAGAAAGCGACACCTGATTACGCACAGTTGCAACCTGCAACTCTGCCATAACCAAACGCAAATGTTCTACAGCGCGTGTTCCTAAAGCGCCACCACCATAACTAACAAACCCAGCTACTTTGTTATTCCATTCTTTGTACAGAAAGTCAATAGCATTTTTGAGTGCACCGGGTATTCCGTGGTTGTATTCTGCTGTCACAAATACAAATGCATCAAAGGAGTTGATCTTTGCCGCCCAAGTTTTGGCATGCTCCTTCGAATATTGTCCTAGTGATGGTGGAATTGGTTCATCTAATAGCGGCAAGTTGTAGTCTTTGATATCTACATACTCAAATTCAGCATCAGTGCGTTTCTTGGCAACTTCACAAACCCATTTTGCTACTGCCTCGCCGTTTCTACCTGTCTAGTACTGCCAAGGATAACAGCTACTCTTAACATTTATCTCACTGCCTCCTGTTTATCTACTTGGCCCAAGAATAGATTATATAGTTTAGAAGTTCAACGTCTTTCTCTATTGAATGAACTATATTCATGAGAAATTATATGTGGATGTTTTATAATAACTTGATAGTATGCTTTTGCTAACACGATATATTATATATTACTAGCTAAGGATGCCATAACTATTGAATTTATCAATACGTTCTTCTCATAATAAACAGCAATTCGCACTTTATTCGTGAAGTCTACTAGTCTGAATTGGCATTTTCCTACCTGAAAAATTAATTAATAAACTAGGGGAAAGCCAAGGTAACGAACCAAGCTCACATCGTGCTGCAATGTATGATCATCACATCGTGTTGTAATCGTTCAATTTATTGTGATATCAGCACCATTCTTTTTGACTACATCTAATTTCTGATCATCTAAATCCATTGCAATTATCCTGACTCCAGTAACTGCTTTGGCAAGCTATATAGCCACCAAACCCAATCTACCAGTACCAACAATTACAACGTTCTCGTTTGACTTTAGATTGGTATTTCTTACTGTACCACATGATGTAAGCCCGGCACATTCAAGAGGCGCACTTATATCTATATCCACATCATCTCCTATTTACACTAGATACTTGTAGCTAGGTACCAGCACACATTTCATAATACATTTTTTATTATTATAGAATTGGGATGAGAATTATTGTTTGAGATATTATACTTACAGGTGTGTCATTAGAGTATGCTAAAATGTTTATACAAAGCCATAATTAATGTAATTGTAGTCGACAAGGGTAGTATTCGTAAGATAAATGATCGATATATTAGAATCGCTTTGCAAATTAATCAGCCATAATACCTTTAACACTCACTACAATTTGACATCCAGCAAGCATATTAGATTGTAATACTATATCACAGATAATATGATATCTAAGATGCATCTTGCTATGAATTATGATATGAAGTCCAAAGATATGATTTGCCAAGAGCAACCATATCGGAATCGATCTCCATGAAAAATACGCGTAAGGGACTTCCAATAGTAAGAGCTCACATAGGTCAGATATTTCCGAAATTAACGCCAGCACAGATTCGTCGCATTGCGCCTCATGGTCACATACGTAAGACTGAGCGCGGTGAAATACTCTATGAGCAGGGAGTAAGTGCTGCACCATTCTTTGTAGTTGTCTCTGGCGAGCTCGAGGTTGTTCGTCCGTCTGGCTCCATTGAGACCCTTGTTACAGTTCATAGATCCGGTCAGTTCACTGGCGAGGTCGGTACGCTATCTGGCAGAAGGACTATGTTCAGAATACGTGTTACTAAGGCAGGTAAGGTGATAGAACTTGATCGGCAACATATGCTGACATTGGTACAGACTGATGCAGAGCTCGGAGAGTTACTGATGAGAGCCTTTATTCTTCGTAGAGTAGAGTTGATAGCTGCTGGTGTTGGAGACGTGGTTCTTATAGGTTCAAAATATTCTGCAGATACACTTCGTATCAAGGAATTCTTAATGCGCAATGGACATCCTTATTCCTACATTGACCTTGAACACGACTCTGATGTACAGAATATGTTGGATAGTTTTAAGATTTCTGCCAGTGAAATACCTGTGTTGATCTGTAGAGGCCAATTAGTACTCCGAAATCCCAATAATCAAGAAATCGCAGAATGCCTTGGCTTTAATGAGGCTATTGATAAAACCCATGTGCGAGATCTTATAGTCATCGGTGCCGGTCCCTCAGGGTTAGCTGCTGCAGTATATGGCGCTTCAGAAGGATTAGACGTTCTTGTACTGGAGACAAGTTCTCCTGGCGGTCAGGCTGGTTCAAGCTCAAAAATCGAAAACTACTTGGGATTTCCTACCGGTATCTCTGGTCAAGAGCTGGCAGGTAGAGCATATAATCAAGCTCAAAAGTTTGGTGCAGATATACTAATTGCAAAGGCCACACGACTTATCTGCGACCGTAAACCATACTTAGTCGAGGTCGAGAATGGATCTCGGATTTCTGCTCGCACTATTGTGATTGCAACCGGCGCTGAGTATAGGAGGCCACCATGTAAAAACTTGTTGCGCTTTGAAGGTGCAGGCGTATATTACGGTGCGACTTTTGTGGAAGCACAGGTATGTGGCGGAGAAGAGGTGATTGTGGTTGGAGGAGGAAACTCTGCAGGTCAGGCAGCCGTGTTTCTGGCTGAGACTGCCAAGCGCGTGCACATGTTAGTCAGGTCGACTGGTTTAGCTGCTAGCATGTCGCGTTACCTGATTCGTCGAATTGAAGAATCTGCTACGATAGTATTACGACCGAATACAGAGATCATATCAATCGAAGGAGGTGATCATCTAGAGGTTGTTCGCTGGCACAACAATCAAACAGGACAGACTGAGGAAAACAAGATTAGACATATATTCGTCATGACTGGTGCCGATCCGAATACTAATTGGCTCAATGGCTGCGTCTCACTTGATAGTAAAGGATTCATAAAGACAGGTATTGATCTGTCCACCGATAATCTTAACTTAGCAGGCTGGTCTCTTACCCGTCAACCATATTTGCTTGAGACCAGTTTACCTAGTGTATTTGCGGTAGGCGATGTACGCGGTGGCAGTATCAAACGTGTTGCATCGGCTGTGGGCGAAGGATCAATCGCGATCTCGTTTGTTCATAAAGCACTCCAGAGCTAGAAAACAGAATACTTACTAATACTGTCTATTTTTGACCTATTCTAAGGTTATTGGTCAGCGACCTTTACCCCGCCAAGTATTTGTCCAAATCGTGTAAGTTGATCACTGCAGCTACCTCTGGGATCGCTTGCAGTGTACTTGCTTGATGGCCTATATGATATAACAATTAAGAAGTTTGATGATAATCAGAGAAATAGAGATGTACATCAGGCTGGCATAGTACATTTACGTTAATCTAATCAGTATCAATCCTCCTTTTGCGTTTGCGTTGATTATTAATCAAAAGTAGTATAATGAAGCTTGTAAATACTTCACTAGAGTAGGGGGGTTCGGTCAGTAGCAACTTCTATACGATTAGTGTTTGACTGCACGAGCCGAACTCCAGAGTGCCCATCCAGGATTAACACGATT
Organism: Nitrososphaeraceae archaeon; assembly: GCA_036557905.1. Taxonomy (GTDB): domain Archaea; phylum Thermoproteota; class Nitrososphaeria; order Nitrososphaerales; family Nitrososphaeraceae; genus JARBAU01. Next base: position 9,391 of record DATBGR010000230.1, read on the forward strand.
TGGATAAATTTCTAGCATCTTGTCATAGAGCTCTTGCGCGGTTCTAGTCATTTCGACTAACCGGTCGAAATCGCGTATATACTGCCTGGTCTCTTCGATAATGCGTGGACTATCTTCGTTCTCAGGTCGCTTATGTGAGGCAACAACTGCGCGTGGGTTAAGAGACTCGATTTTGTCAAGCGCAGAGATCCATTCTCGACGAGTATTCGAATTTGACTCGGCAAGGTAGAGGTGAACATCATTGTATGCAGCATCACCAGCGACCACCAAGCCTATGGATGGGACATTTAAACAGGTCGTGTAATCAGTGTCAGTATGACCGAGTTCCACTACGACCAAATCATGTCCCTCGAGATTAATTACATTTCCTTTGAGCTCCTCAGCCATCACGATCCGGTC